>NZ_JBSGIV010000004.1:0-150950 GCF_053605225.1 Micromonospora sp. NPDC003944 | reverse complement strand
ATCTGCGCCCGCTCCGCGGACGACAACCTCTGCCCCGGCATGACCCCTCATCCTCACGAGAATCCACCCCGTTGCAACAACCACTTGAGCCCAAGGCGCGCGGAGGCCACTACATCCAGGATCGAGCACGATCTTGCGGGGTGGGGCGGGGTGGGGTGGGGCAGCGCGTGGGGTGGGGTGGCGCGTGGGGTGGGGTGGGTCAGGGGTGGGTCATTCGGAGCAGGTCCAGCGTCTCGTCGAGCTGGGTCTCGGTCAGCTTGCCGGAGTCGACGTGACCCCGGGAGATCACCACTTCGCGGATCGAGGTCTGCTTGGCCAGCGCCTCCTTGGCGATCGAGGCGGCCTCGTCGTACCCCAGGTAGCGGTTCAGTGGGGTGACGATCGACGGTGAGCCCTCGGCGTACGCCAGACAGACCTCGGCGTCCGCGACCAGGCCGACCACCAGGCGGTCGGCGAAGAGCCGGCTCACCGCGGCGAGCAGCCGGATCGACTCCAGCAGGTTGCGGCCCATGACGGGGAGCATCACGTTCAGTTCGAAGTCGCCCTGCGAGCCGGCGAACCCGACCGTCGCGTCGTTGCCGATCACCTGGGCGCAGACCTGCCGCATCGCCTCGGCGACCACCGGGTTGACCTTGCCCGGCATGATCGATGAGCCGGGCTGGAGGTCGGGGATGCGCAGCTCACGCAGGCCGGCACGGGGGCCGGAGCCCATCCAGCGGATGTCGTTGGCGACCTTGTAGAGGCCGACTGCAACGGTCCGCAGCTGCCCCGAGGTCTCCACGAGCGCGTCCCGCGCGCCCTGCGCCTCGAAGTGGTTTCGCGCCTCGCGCAGCGGCAGACCTGTCGACTCGCGCAGCTTGTCGATCACGGCGGCGGCGAAGCCGAGCGGGGTGTTGATGCCGGTGCCCACCGCGGTGCCGCCCAACGGCAGCTCGGCCAGTCGGGGCAGCGCGGCCTCCAGACGTTCGATCCCGTAGCGGACCTGGGCGGCGTACCCGCCGAACTCCTGGCCGAGGGTGACCGGCGTGGCGTCCATCAGGTGCGTACGCCCGGCCTTGACCACGGTCTCGAACTCGGCGGCCTTGGCCTCCAGCGCGTCCGCCAGATGGGCCAGCGACGGCAGCAGGTCCTCCACGATGAACTGGGTGGCCGCCAGGTGGATCGAGGACGGGAAGACGTCGTTGCTCGACTGGGAGGCGTTGACGTGGTCGTTCGGGTGCACCGGTGAGCCCAGCTCACGGGTCGCCAGGGTGGCGATCACCTCGTTGGTGTTCATGTTCGACGACGTGCCCGAGCCGGTCTGGAACACGTCCACCGGGAACTGGTCGTCGTAACCGCCCTCGGCCACGTGCGCGGCGGCGGCGGCGATGGCGGCGGCCACGTTGGCGTCGATCACGCCCAGCTCGCCGTTGACCTCGGCCGCCGCGCCCTTGATCTGGGCGAGGGCCTTGATCTGGGCCGGTTCGAGGCCCCGGCCGGAGATCGGGAAGTTCTGCAGCGCACGCTGGGTCTGTGCCCGCCACAGCGCCTCGGCGGGCACCTCCACCTCGCCCATCGAGTCGCGTTCGATGCGGTAACCGGTCGCCTCTGGAGTCGTCACGCGTCCCATCCTGCCGCGCCCGTGGCCGACTCGCAGATGATCCGTCAGCCCAACTCGGCAAGCAGCCGTTCCGCCTCGTGCTGGTCCGGCGACTCGACCTGCCGGAACAGCGCCGACGCCTGCTGCAGGTGCGCGCGGGCCGCCGTCGGGTCTGTGGCCCGCAGGCACCTTGCGATGCCCTCAAGCGCCCGCGCCTTCTCGTAGCGGGTACCGAGCCGGCTGGCGTCGGCGAGCACCCGGCGGTGCAGGTCGAGCGCGCTTGCCGCGTCCCCCTGCTCCAGGATCGCCCGGGCCAGCAGGTTCCGGGAGGCGCACTGGCCGATCCGGTCGCCGGCATCCACCATCGCCACCAGCGCCTCCCGGTGCAGTGCGGCGGCCTGATCCGGCCGCCCGGCGTTGCGCTCCAGCACAGCGATCTCGTTCAGCACCTCCCCCTCGCCGAACCGATTGCCATCGCGTCGTTTGAGGTTCAGCGCGGTCCGCAGCAGACGGCGAGCAGGGCCGAGGTGCCCCATCCGGTGCCGCACCATGGCGAGGTGCCCCATCGCATTGTTGATCTGCCGGAAGTCCTTCGTCTGCCGGGCCAGTTGGAGGTGCAACCGAGTCAGGCGCAGCGCGTCGTCGTAGCGACCTCCGCCGATCAACGCGTAGGACAGGTTGTTCAACAGGTTGGTCAGCGCATGAACGTCCGCAGGACCGCGAATCAGACCGAGTGCCTCGTCGAACTTAGCCTCGGCCTGCCGGAGGTCACCGTTCGCCGCGTAGGAGATACCCAGGTTCCACAGCGTGGTGAGGACGTCGCTGCGCCGCCCGAGTTGGCGGCGCAATCTGAGCGCCACCTCCATCGCCCTGATCGCTTCCGGGAGCCGGGCCAGCCGGAAGTACGCCGATGAGACGTAGTTCAGCATGGTGGCGACCGCCGCCTCGTCGCCCAGCCCCTCGGCGACGCGCAAGCCGATCGTGTGGGTCTCGATCAGCTCGTCAAGGTGCCCACCTTCGAAGTTGAGCCGCCAGCAGGCACGGGCCAGCTTCCAACACTGGACCGGGAAGCCCTCCTCCTCGGCGACCCGGACCAGAGCGGTGAGCGCGGCAAGGTTCTCCTCGAACCACGCCCGCCCCTCGAACACCGGGGCGGCCAGCAGATCGGGTCGGCCGGGTGTGTGCGCGGGGATGTTGAGCCGACTGCCCGCCGCTTCGATCTGGCGCGCCATCGCCAACGTGACGGACAGGTGGTAATCAAGCAAGCGTTCCAGGGCGGCAGTGCGCTCGGTCTGCCGTTCCGGTCCAGTGAGCAGCAGCCGGGCGTACTCGCGGAGCAGGTCGTGTAAACGGTATCGGCCCGGCTGCACCTCCTCCATGAGGTGTGCGTCGACCAACTCGTCAAGCAGTTCCTGCGTGACGCCCAGCGGCAGTTCGACGAGGGCAGCGGCCACCCGACCGTCCAGGCGTCCGCCCGGGTGTAGCCCGAGCAGCGGAAACAGCCGCTGCGCCGACGGTGAGATCTGGGCGTACGACAGGGCGAACGCCTGCCCCACCGAGCGCTGCCCGGCGGTCAGCTCGGCCAGCGGGCCCGCCCCGGCGACCAGCCGTTCGGCGAGGTCGGCGACCCGCCAACGCGGCCGGTGCGCCAGTCGCGCGCCGGCCAACCGGATGGCCAGGGGCAGATGACCGCACCGGCGTGCCACCTCGGCGGCCGCCTCCGGTTCGGCGGCGACCCGCTCCACGCCTGCCACCCGACCGAGCAGCTCGATCGCCTCGTCGGCGTCGAGCACCGGCAGCGAGGACGGCCGGCCCTCGTCGAGCCCGACCAGCCGACGGCGGCTGGTGACGAGTACGAGGCAGTGCGAGCCGTTGGGCAACAGGGGTGCCACCTGGTCGGCGGTGGCGGCGTTGTCGAGCACCACCAACGCCCGCCGTCCGGCCAGCTCGATCCGCCAGAGCGCCAGCCGGTCGTCCAGGTTCTCCGGCACCCGTTCGGCTGGCACACCCAGCTGACGGAGCAGGGCAGCCACGGCCGTGGCCGGCGTCAACGGCCGGCGCTCGCTGTACCCGTGCAGGTCGATGAAGAGCTGGGCGTCGGGGTAGCGGTCGGCGAGCGCGGTGGCGACGTGCACGGCGAGTGTGGTCTTGCCACTCCCCGGCATCCCGTCGATCACCTGGATCCGGGTGCCGTCCTCCTCGATCTCCTTGACCAGGCGGGCAAGTGTCTGCTGCCGCCCGATGAAGTCCCCGATCGCCCGGGGTAGCGAGCGGACCACGCCGGCGGGGCCGGCCGGTCGGCCGGCCAACGCCAGGTCGCCGGCGAGCACCCGTTGGTGCAGCTCCTGCAGCTCGGCACCGGGTTCGATGCCCAGTTCGTCGGCGTAGGTCCGCCGGCCCTCGCGGTAGACGGCGAGGGCGTCGGCCTGCCGCCCGACCGAGGACAGGGCCAGCATCAGTTGGCCTCGCAGGTGCTCGCGCAGCGGATACCGGTCGACGCTCTCCGCCAGTTCCTCGATCAACTCGGCTGCCCGGCCGAGGCGCAGCTCGACGTCGACGCACTCCTCCAACGCGGTGAGGCGCTGCTCGTCGAGCGCCTGCGCTCGTCGGCGAACACTCCGGCTCGGGATGCCACCGAGTGTCGGCCCCCGCGACAGCGCCAGCGCGGCGCGGAACCCGGTGCGCGCCTCGGCCAGCCGGCCGGCGACGACGAGCGCTCGGGCCGCCTCCACGCCTCGGGCGAAGACCTCGGCGTCCAGGTCGTTCGGTGCGGTACGCACGCCGTACCCCGCCGGGTCGGTGACGATGAGGTCCGGTGCCAACCCGAGTTCGGTGAAGCGGCGACGAAGCCGCGACACGCAGGTCTGCAACTGCGCGCGGGCGGTGGCCGGTGGGCGGTCCTCCCACACCGCGTCGACCAGTTCGTCGACCGGCACGAGCCGGCCGGCCCGCAGCAACAGCATGGCGAGCACGATCCGGTCGCGTCCGGCGGTGACAGTGGACTCGCCACCGCCCACCCGCAGGGGCCCCAGGATCCCGAACCGCATCTGCTCTCCCGCGTCAGTGGTGCAACTTCCAGCAGAGTAGTCCGGTGGTAACTGATCGCCTCGGCCAGGCGATAGCGATCTGAGAGCGGATCGACAGCGCCGCTCAGCAGACTCACCCGGGGTTGTCGGTGACGGCATCCGACGGGGGCGGTGCGCCCGTCCCACCCCAGCGGGGCGGGCGCACCGATGTCGGCAGGCACGGATGACCGAAGGGGCGTCGGGCGAGTTCGCCCGGCGCCCCTTCGCGTACGTGTGGAGTCAGCGACGGCCGACGGTTAGCACCGGCTTGGTCACCTCGGCGAAGAAGTCGTTGCCCTTGTCGTCGACCACGATGAAGGCGGGGAAGTCCTCGACCTCGATCTTCCAGACCGCCTCCATGCCCAGCTCGGCGTATTCGAGGACCTCGACGTGCTTGATGCAGTCCTGGGCGAGGCGGGCGGCGGGGCCGCCGATCGAGCCGAGGTAGAAGCCGCCGTGCTGCTGGCAGGAGCGGGTCACCTGACGCGATCGGTTGCCCTTGGCCAGCATCACCTGCGAGCCGCCGGCGGCCTGGAACTTCTCCACGTAGGCGTCCATCCGGCCGGCGGTGGTCGGGCCGAACGAGCCGGACGCGTACCCCTCCGGGGTCTTCGCCGGGCCGGCGTAGTAGACGGCGTGGTCGCGCAGGTACTGCGGCATCGGCTCACCGGCGTCCAACCGTTCGGCGATCTTGGCGTGGGCGATGTCCCGGGCGACCACGAGCGGCCCGGAGAGCGAGAGGCGCGTCTTCACCGGGTACTTCGACAGCTCGGCGCGGATCTCGTCCATCGGCCGGTTCAGGTCGACCCGGACGACAAGTTCGGCGTCGAGCGAGTCGTCGGTGACGTCGGGCAGGAAGCGCGCAGGGTCGGTTTCGAGGCGCTCCAGCCACACGCCCGACGGGGTGATCTTCGCAACGGCCTGGCGGTCGGCCGAGCAGGAGACGGCGATCGCCACCGGGCAGGACGCGCCGTGCCGGGGCAGCCGGACCACCCGTACGTCGTGGCAGAAGTACCGCCCACCGAACTGCGCGCCGATGCCGAAGTTGCGGGTCAGCTCCAGGACCTCCGCCTCCAGCTCCAGGTCGCGGAAGCCGTGCGCGCTCATCGAGCCCTGCGTCGGGAGTGCGTCCAGGTACTTGGCGGAGGCGTACTTCGCGGTCTTCAGCGCGTACTCGGCGGAGGTGCCACCGATGACGATGGCCAGGTGGTACGGCGGGCAGGCGGCGGTGCCGATCAGCCGCAGCTTCTCCTCCAGGAACTGCATCATCCGCACCGGGTTGAGCAGCGCCTTCGTCTCCTGGTAGAGGTACGACTTGTTGGCCGAGCCGCCGCCCTTGGCCATGAAGAGGAACTTGTACGCGTCGGGGTGCCCGTCCGGGTCCTCGGCGTACAGGTCCACCTGGGCGGGCAGGTTGCTGCCGGTGTTCCGCTCGTCCCACATGGTCAGCGGGGCGAGCTGGGAGTAGCGCAGGTTGAGCCTGGTGTACGCCTGGTAGACGCCCCGGGAGATGGCCTCCGCGTCGGCGCCGTCGGTGAGCACGTGCCGACCGCGTTTGCCCATCACGATGGCGGTGCCGGTGTCCTGACACATGGGCAGCACACCGCCGGCGGCGATGTTGGCGTTGCGCAGCAGGTCGAGCGCGACGAATCGGTCGTTCGGCGAGGCGGCCGGGTCGTCGATGATCGCCCGGAGCTGCGCCAGGTGCGCGGGGCGCAGGAAGTGCGCGATGTCGTGCATCGCCTCGGCGGTCAGCGCGGTGAGTGCGGCCGGCTCCACGGTGAGGAACCGGCGGCCTCCCGGGCCGTGTACGACGTCCACGCCCTCGTCGGTGACCAGGCGATAGTCCGTCTGGTCCGGGCCGGTCGGCAGCAGAGGGGCGTACGAGAATGCGGCGGCACTGCTCATGAGCGGCAAGCCTAGGGCAGACCGGTCGATCACTCCCACCCGCCGGGCGGGTCCTGGGACGCCGCTCTCATCCACCAGGCGTGCCGGGCCCGGCCGCCGTCCGGATCATCGCGCGAACCGCCGCTCAGCCGTCCTTGCCGCCGCCCGGGTCGGGGCAGAGTTCCCTCTTCGGCCCGCAGTCACCGTCGTCCGGCCTACCGGGGCCGGTGACGCCCGGCTTGGGATTCCCACCGTCGCTCGGCGGTCGGGCGGGCGAGCCTCCGGACGCGCCGAAGCGGACGTACCCGATCTCCCGCCCCTCACCAATGATCATGCCCTGTGACCCGACGGCGAGGGCGTTCGCCGAGGTGCGCAGCGCGGCCAACTCCCGGCCGGTACGCGGGTCCAGTGCCGCCAGCCGGGACGGCTTCTCGTCGGACACCACGGCCGCGTACGGGGTGAGCGCCGCCCCGGCCTTGCCGCTTGCGGGCCGCGTCCAGAGCACCTTCTCGGTGCCCAGCTCACGGGCGACAATCGAGCGCTTGTCGGCGGCTCGGAACACCGCCTGACGGTCGTCCACCGCGATCAACTTGGTGCCCGGCTCACCGACCCAGAGCAGTCGCCCGTCGTACCCGTCGATGACCGCCTCGCGGCCGTCCGGCGCGACGCCGATCAGCACGTTACGGGCCCCCTGCGGGTCCTCGCGTTGCACGCAGCCGGCGGAGTCGGCGGTGCGCAGGTTGACGCCGGCCCGCTGCCAGGCCTCCTGCCCGGTAGCCGAGTCCCGGGCGGAGATGGCGAAGTAGCAGGTGCCGTCCTGGGAGCGGGCGGCGATCCGCAGCAGTCGACCGCCCACCACGGAGAGCCGCTCGTCCCGACTGGGCTCGACGTTCTGCAACACCCGGCCGGTGGCGGTGTCGACCACGTGGACCCGACCGTCGACCGGGAAGCCGAGCAGCGGCGGCGCAGCCTCCGCACCGGCCACGCCGTCGTCGATCCGGGTGGCGGTGAGCCGGCGGGTGCCACGTAGACCCGGGTTGTCGGCGAGCAGGCCGCTGTGCACCCCGGGCAGGAAGGCCGTCCAGAGTGGCGCGGTGCCGCGCGGGTCCCAGGCGCTCAGGGTGCAGTCGGTGGCGTCCGTACACCGGGCGTCGAGGAGCAGGTTGCGGTACGTCCAGACCGCCACCGCGTCATCGTCACGCCGCCGGGTCACCCCGGTCGTCGGGTCGAGCAGCTCGTATCCCTTGACCAGGAGTTTGCCCACCGCCACGACCGGGTCGCGGTCGCCGCCGGCAACCGCCGCCCAGTCCGCCTTGCGCTCCCAGAGCTGGCCGCCGGTGGCCAGGCTGCGAGCCTCGACCCGGGTGCGCTGCTCGACCACGACGGCGTCGCCGGCGATGGTCACGCTGCGCGGAGTGCCGCCGACCCGTTGCTGCCAGACCACGTCGGGCTCGGAGATGGGTTCGCTGCGGTCCACCCAGTCCCAGAGGCCGGGGAACGGGTTCCACACGCCGGTCGCGGCGAGCGCGACGACCACGGCGAGGCCGAGCAGCAGCCCACCGCGCACGCTCCCCTTCGCCACACCGCACACCGTAGCCACGATCACGGATCTTCCGTACGCCCACGCCGCCGTGTCGTCGCGCTTTCTGGGCTCGGAGGTGTTACAGCGCCCTGCCGTCGGCCCGAACGGCGCTGCGCACCAGCGGAAGCGTGCGGTACGGGATCTGTTCGGCCAGCGCGATGATCGTCGAGGCCCGGGTGATGCCCGCGGACGAGACGATCTGGTCGATGACCCGTTGCAGGTCGGTGTTGGAGCGGGCCACGATCCGGCAGAGCAGGTCGCTGGAGCCGGTGATGGTGTGCGCCTCCAACACCTCGGGGATGGCGGCGAGGTGAGCGGTGACCGGGTCGTGGCCGTGCCGCTGACTGATCTCCAGGGTGACGAAGCTTGTCACCCCGAACCCGATCGCGGCCGGCGCGATCTCGGGGCCGAAGCCCCGGATGACCCGCCGCTCGACAAGCTTGTCAAGCCTCGCCTGCACGGTGCCACGTGCCACCCCGAGCCGGCGGGAGCACTCCAGCACCCCGATCCGCGGCTCCTCGGCGAGCAGTTCGATCAAGCGCACGTCGAGCGCGTCGAGCTGTACATTCTGCTCACCATTCATGAGTGCAGACCATACCGAATGCGCAACCTGACCAGCCATTCTGGCAACAGTTGCCCACTCGACGCCGGGGCAGCGATCCTCGCCACAAGAACCGACCACGGCGGCCCACAAGGCCGGCCGGTACGCGAGGGAGCCCACCATGACCCAGGCGATCGACCGACCCCAGTCGACCGAGGACGTCGACGTCGACCGGCTCGTCGGCGCTGTCGACCACGACATCAGCCGCGACCCGTTCCCGGTCCGGGGCCTCGACCACGTGCACTTCCTGGTCGGCAACGCCAAGCAGGCCGCCCACTACTACTCCACCGCCTTCGGCATGACCTGCGTGGCGTACCGCGGCCCCGAGCAGGGCTACCGGGACCACGCCCAGTACGTGCTGACCAGCGGCTCGGCCCGGTTCGTGCTGACCGGCGCGGTGCGCCCGGACGCCGACGGCGCCGAGCACGTGGCCCGGCACAGCGACGGCATCAGCGACATCGCGCTGGAGGTGCCGGACGTGGACGCCGCGTACGCGCACGCCATCGCGCAGGGCGCCGCGAGCGTCGTCGAGCCGCACGAGGTGACCGACGAGCACGGCACGGTCCGGATGGCTGCCATCGCCGCGTACGGCGACACCCGGCACACCCTCGTCGACAGGTCCCGCTACACCGGCCCGTTCCTGCCCGGCTTCGTGGCCCGGGGCCCGATCGTCGACCGGCAGCCGATGATCGACGCCGGCATCCAGCCGAAGCGCTTCTTCCAGGCCGTCGACCACGTGGTCGGCAACGTGGAGCTGGGCCGGATGGACGAGTGGGTCGAGTTCTACAAGCGGGTGATGGGCTTCTCCAACATGGCGGAGTTCGTCGGCGACGACATCGCCACCGACTACTCGGCGCTGATGAGCAAGGTCGTGGCGAACGGCACCCGCAAGGTGAAGTTCCCGCTCAACGAGCCGGCGATCGCCCGCAAGAAGTCGCAGATCGACGAGTACCTGGAGTTCTACCAGGGCCCGGGCGCACAGCACATCGCGGTCGCCACGAACGACATCCTCGCCAGCGTCGACGCGATGCGCGCGGCCGGCCTGGAGTTCCTGGACACCCCGGACTCGTACTACGACGACCCGGAGCTGCGCGAGCGCATCGGCAACGTACGGGTGCCGATCGAGGAGCTGAAGGCCCGCAAGATCCTGGTCGACCGGGACGAGGACGGCTACCTGCTCCAGATCTTCACCAAGCCGGTGCAGGACCGTCCGACGGTCTTCTTCGAGCTGATCGAGCGGCACGGCTCGCTGGGCTTCGGCAAGGGCAACTTCAAGGCGCTCTTCCAGGCGATCGAGCGGGAGCAGGAAGCCCGCGGCAACCTGTAACACTTGCGAGCGTGACGCAACCTTCGCCGTACCCGACGCCGCCGGTCGGTGGGCCTCAGCCCGCCGCCAGCGGCGTCGCGCCGCAACCCGGCCCACACGCCCAGGGGTACGCCCCGCGACACCTCCGTGACGAGGTCACCGCGATGGTCGTCGTTAAGGTGTCCCCGTGACCGAGCGAAGCGGAGCGGTGGCGTGAGCGAGCGCAGCGAGCGAACCAGCAGGCTCAGTAGCGTGGCGCCTCGCGCCGTCGCGCAGCGAAGCGGAGCGGTGGCGTGAGCGAGCGCAGCGAGCGAACCAGCAGGCTCAGTAGCGTGGCGCCTCGCGCCGTCGCGCAGCGAAGCGGAGCGACGGCGTGAGCGTTCAACCTGGTTGGTACGTCGACCCCGCCGACACCGAGACCCGGCGTTACTGGGACGGCGAGGGTTGGCTCGGCGCGCCCATTCCCGTCGACGCGACCCCACCCGACGGCCCGCCGCCGCCCGAGCCGCCGCCCGCGCCGGTCACCCCGGCGGAGCCCGCAGCGTCGGCGACCCCCGGCTCGGCACCCCCAGCTTCGGCGAACGGCGCACCGGGCTGGTCACCACAGCAGGGCCCACCCCCGGGGTACGGCCCACAACCGGGGCACGGCCCGGGTTGGGGGCCACCGGCCGGTCCCCCCGGGGGCCCGCAGGCCGGGCCCTCCGGCTGGGGCCCTCAGGCCGCTCCTCCCGGCTGGGGCCCGCAGGCCGGCTGGCCCGGACGACCGCCAGAGCCAAGACCGCACGGCCTCCGGCTGGCCGGCTACGGCCGCCGGTTCGTCGCCCGGCTGATCGACTTCGGCATCGTCTTCGCCCTGAACGTGGTCGTCAACGGTTGGTTCGTCTGGCGCTGGGCGCAGGAGTGGGCGCCGTACTGGCAGGAGGTCTTCCGGCGCGCGGCGCGCGGCGACACCTCCGCGGAAGGCCTGCCGATGCCCGGTGAGCAGGCCGGGTCCCTGCTGGTGGCGATCCTGCTCATCGCCACGGCGCTGTGGCTGGCCTACGAGGTGCCGACCATGGCCTCCGGTGGACAGACCGTCGGCAAGCGGGTGATGCGGATCCGGGCGGTGCCGATCACCGCCGACCAGCCGCTGGGTTTCCGCCGGGCGCTGAGCCGGTGGAGCACGCTGGGCCTGCCGACCCTGCTCTGGTACTGCCTCGGGCTCGGCCTGGTGCTGCAACTCGTCGATGCCCTCTCCCCCCTCTTCGACCACCCCCTGCGCCAGGCGCTGCACGACAAGCGCGCGCAGACGGTGGTCGTCGAAGTCCCGTACCACACCGAGCCCGCCCCCTCGAACGACCGCGACCAGCCCCCGGGAGACACCCCATGACCGACTCCGGACGTCACCAGCCGGCGCTGCGGCTGACCCGCGTCGACCTGGACGCACTGCCCAGCTACGTGCCCGGGCGCAGCCCCGCCGACCTGGCCCGGGAGCTGGGCCTGCCGGAGGCCATCAAGCTGGCCAGCAACGAGGTGCCGTACGGGCCGCTGCCCGGCGTGGTGGAGGCGGTCACCGAGGCGATCGCCACCTCGCACCGCTACCCGGACATGGGTGTGGTGGCGCTGCGGGACGCGCTTGCCGAGCGGTACGGCGTGGACGCCGACCGGATCGCCACGGGCTGCGGTTCGGTGGCGCTCGCCGAGCACCTGGTGCGGGCCACCTGCCTGCCCGGCGACGAGGTGCTCTACTCGTGGCGCTCCTTCGAGGCGTACCCGATCATCGTGGCGACGAGCGGCGCGACGAGCGTGCGGGTGCCCAACGACGCCGGGCACGGGCACGACCTGGCGGCGATGGCCGCGGCGGTGACCGACCGCACCCGGGTGATCTTCGTCTGCAACCCGAACAACCCCACAGGTACGGCGGTGCGCCGCGCCGAGCTGGACCGTTTCCTCGACGCGGTGCCGGACGACGTGCTTGTGGTGATCGACGAGGCGTACCGGGAGTTCGTCACCGACTCGGAGGTGCCGGACGGTCTCGACTACCTGGACCGGCCGAACGTGGCGGTGCTGCGCACGTTGTCGAAGGCGTGGGGGCTCGCCGGGCTACGGATGGGGTGGCTCGTGGCCCAGCCGGTGGTGGCAGCCGCCATCCGCAAGGTGGCGACCCCGTTCTCCAGCAGCACGGCGGCCCAGGCCGGTGCGCTCGCCGCGCTGACCCAGGTGACCGAGATGGAGCGCCGGTGCGCCCTGGTCGTCGCCGAGCGGGACCGGGTCACCGAGGCGCTGCGCAAGTTCGTGCCCGAGGTGCCGACGAGCCAGGCCAACTTCGTGTGGCTGCCGTTCGGCGAGCGGGCCGTGGCGTTCGGCAAGGCGTGCGAGGCGCGTGGGGTGATCGTGCGGCCGTTCGCCGGGGACGGTGTCCGGGTCACCATCGGCACCCCGACCGAGAACGACGCGTTCCTGGCGGCGGCCGAGGCCGCGCTGGCCTAACCGGCCGACCGGCGACGTCGCAGCAGGACCCCGCCGACCACAAGCGCCGCTCCCAGCAGGGCCAGGACGAGAACCGATGGCCCCACACCGGTGACCGGCAGCTTGCCGCCGTGCTGCGGTGAGCGGGTCGGCGGCTGCGGCCGGGCGGTCTCGGTGGGCCGCGCCGTCGGCGGCTGAGTGGGCGGGGCCGTGGTCGGTGCCGGACGCACCTCGAACGTCACTCCGGTGCCGGCGCTCGGCGCCGCCGCCACCCTGCCGGACGGTTGGCCGGCGGCGTTCGGGGCGCCCGGCGCGAGGAGCGCAGCCGCGAGGACAACGAGCGCGACCAGGCCCAGCCGGCCGGCGACCGGGATCGCGAGCAGTCGTCGGTACAGCATGTCGGTTACCCCCGGATCACCCACAGTGACGTTGAGGGGACCCTATCGCCGAACGTGAACCAGAACCGTGATTGCCGGTTCCCCGCCTCAGCTCACCACCAGGATCACCGGTTCGGACGACAGGAAGTACCGCTGGTCGTCGGCATCTGGGTCGACAGGTCTCCGGATTCGTTCCACCGCAACGTATCCGTCCTCGGCGGCAACCGCCCCGGGCGCCCAGCCGGTGCCGTCCGAGCCGACGTTCAGCCGGAAGCGGGACAGCTGCGCACCGGTAACCGGGTTCAGCGTGACCAGGTCGTTCTCCTCGGTGAGCAGGTGCAGCCGGCCGGGCTGGACGGCGAGTACCCGCGTAGCCGGTCCGAGGCCACCGACGCGCCACCGCTCGGTGCCGGTGCGCGCTGAACGGCCCACCGCAGTCCCGTCGAGCACCGTCACCGCCTGTTCGTCGACAAGGGTCGCATCGGCCAGGTCCAGCGCGGTGGCGGGGGCGGGCTCGCCCACACCCACCAGCCAGCCCCTACCACCCGCGTCGCCCGGCCCGGCGGTCCGCAGGCCGGAGCAGTCCGAGTGGCCGGTACGACAACCGAGCGGCGTCACCACCAACCCGTTCGGGGCCTCCGTCGGCCGCCAGCGCGACCGGACCGTGCCGGTGGCCGCGTCCCGAAACTCGACAGCGGCCGGCCCGGCGCAGGTGTCCAGGCCGATCAACTGGCCGGTGGGTGTCGTACCGACGTCACTGCGGCAGGCACCTGGCAACTCGACCCGCCACAGTTCCCGACCCTCGGTCAGATCGATCCCACGCGCCTCGCGGTCGCCGGTCACCACCAGCACCGTCCGGCCGTCCGGCAGGGCGGCGCGGTAGAGCCCACGCGGATCCCAGACGGTGGCCGCCCCGGTCCGTCGCACCGCCGCGTCGCCCTTGGCCGGCACCGGGCCGTCAGCGCGCCACAGCACCCGACCTGTGGACGCGTCGAGCGCCACCACCCGACCGTCGGACCAGCGGCTGACGACGGTACGACCGCTGGCCACCACCCCGGTCAGCTCCGCCGGCCACCTCCGGTACGACCAGAACGGCGAGGTCCGGTACCGCCCGTCGACCGGCCGGTCGGCGTAGACCTGGCGGTGTGCGGCGTACACCCGCAGTCGTCCGTCGACGATCAACGGGGCGACCGGCAACCGACCGACCACACCGGCAGCCGGTCGGGCCGGGGCCGGATAGTCGGCCCGCGCCACGGTGCTCACCTCTGTCGGAGCGAGGACCCGGTGGACGATGACCGCGACCGTCCCCATCGCGAGCAGCGCCGCGACCGCGATCACGAGCCGTCGTCGACCTCTCCGGAACCTCATGCCGCACCTCCGCCCGGCACCCTACCCAGCGCAGGGGGTCGGACCCCGAACAGGTCACGGCGATGGGTGACAGGGTGGTGCTCAGGCGGCTTCGACGGAGCCGGTCGCACCTGCGGCGACGGCAAGATCGGCGAGGTCGCGGCGGAGCGCGGCCTCGACCGCCCGCGCAGCCAACCCGCCGAGCAGCAGCGCCACCACCCGACCGTACGGTGCGGTCGGCACCGCCTCGTGGGTGACGGTGACCGCCGTGCAGCCCCGACGGCGGCGGCGGACCGGTCGCAGGCTCCAGGTGATCCGGTAGTCCGCGCCGGCGCCGGAGGAACAGAGCACCAGTCGCTGCGGCGCGAGCGCCTCGACCACCAGGAACTCCTCGGTAAGCGTGCCGCCACCGGGCTGGACACGCTCCTCACGCCAGGAGGTGCCCGGCCCGAACGAACCCGGGGTGAGCACCTCGATCGGGCCGGCCGCGGTGAGCCGGGCGGAGCGGCCGGGCAGGTCGGTCAGCAGACGCCAGACGTCGACAGCGTGCGCCTCGATGATCCCGGTAATCGCCACCGTCGACATGCCACCCTCCCGTGTCCCCGACGGTACGCGGAGTGAGGGCCGGACGGGGCCCCCGGGGCGGAATTTCCATCCCCCGGGGGCCACGTTGTCCGATTGGTCGGTCGCCTCGGCACCGATCGTCGTCGACAGGTGCCGAAGCGCCGGTCAGCGTTCGAAGCGACCGGCCCGAATCGCGCCGATGAACGCTGTCCACCCCGGCGGGCTGACCGCGAGTGTGGGACCGGCCTGGTCCTTGGAGTCGCGGACTCCGACCAGACCGTGGACGTCGACCAGGTTGTCCGCCACTTCCACGCAGAGCCCCTGGTCGTTGGAGCGGCTACTGGTACGCCAGACCGCGCCCGCAAGATCGTGCATCGTCGTTACCTCCGTGTGCGTCGGGATGCCTCCCGCTGAGGCCGGGCGTGAGCCCGGCCGGCGCGGGAGGACGTGATCCGCGTGACCAACGGCGTAACGAGGGCTCTTGATCGCACCCGCTGTGCGATCAAGAGTCCCGTGAACGAGACGAGTCGACGACCTGACAGTAGGCGCGTTCCGGAACGACGGCAGTGACCGGTCGAGCTGACCGGCTGGGCTGCGGTGCCGGGCTCAGCGGGCCGGACGAACCGTGCCGGACACCTCGCCGAGGGCGATGGTGGTGCCGTCCGGGCCGGGGGCGGTGGCCGTGATGGTCACCGTGTCGCCGTCCTCGAGGAAGGTGCGAGTCTCCGCGCCCACCTTCACCGGCTCGGCGCCTCCCCAGGTCAGCTCCAGGAAGGACCCGACCTGCCCCCGGGCGGGGCCGGAGACGGTCCCGGAGGCGTACAGGTCACCGGTCCGCAGCGAGGCGCCGTTGACGGTGAGGTGCGCCAACTGCTGCGCGGGGGTCCAGTACATGGTGGCGAACGGCGGCTCGCTCACCTGCTCGCCGTTCCACTCGACCACCAGGCGGAGGTCCAGTCCCAGGTGCGGTACGTCGCGCAGGTAGTCGACCACCGGCGGGTCCTGGTCGGGTGCCGCCACGAACGCGTTCGCGAGCGCGTCGAGCGGCGTCACCCAGGCCGAGACCGAGGTGGCGAACGACTTGCCGAGGAACGGGCCGAGCGGCTGGTACTCCCAGGCCTGGATGTCCCGGGCCGACCAGTCGTTGACAAGCACCACACCGAAGACATGCTCGGCGAAGTCGTCCACCGCGACCCGATCGCCGAGCGCGCTGGGTACGCCCACCACGAAGCCGACCTCGGCCTCGATGTCGAGGCGTACCGACGGGCCGGTGACCGGGCCCTCGGCGGAGGCCCGCTGCCCGGTCGGCCGGGTCACCGGCGTGCCGGAGACGACCACGGTGCCGGCCCGGCCGTGGTAGCCGATCGGCAGGTGCTTCCAGTTGGGCAGCAGGGGCGGCTGGCCGGGGCGGAAGATCTGCCCGACGTTCGACGCGTGGTGTTCGGACGAGTAGAAATCCACGTAGTCGGCGACCTCGATGGGGAGCAGCAGCTCCACCTCGTCGAGGGGCACCAGCAGCGGCTCGACCGCGGCCCGGTGCGCCGGGTCGGTCAGCAGCTCGGTGAGCCGCTGGCGTACCGCCGTCCACTGCGGACGGCCCAGGGCCATGAAGTCGTTGAGCACGGGCCGGCACAGCGTGCCGGCGGCAAGCACCAGTTCGGCGGCCTCCGCGGCGGCGAGGTCGAGGACCCAGGACCCGATGCGTACGCCGATCCGTGACGGACCACCGTCTCGCCGGAACACCCCGTACGGCAGGTTCGTCACCCCATACGGCGAACCGTCGGCGCCGGTCACCCAGGTCATGTGTCGTAGCCCCCGTTCACCAGCCCAAGCCGGATCAGATCGGTAAGTGGTTCCAGGATGCTGCACGAGCCGAAGCCCACCCACAGGGGGCGGGGCGCGTCCAGCCGTGCCGTCGCGCGCTCCACCAGGGGGCGCGGGTCGACGACCGTCAACAGCTCGGCGACCGGGCGCGCCCCGTCGCCGTCGGCGGCGGCCAGGGTCGCGGCCAGCACGTTCGCGTAACCGTGGTGGGTGAACCCGGTCTCCGGGTCCAGGTGTCGGACCGCCTGGTGCAGCCCGGCGGTGAGCTTGAAGGGCAGGCCCCGGTCCCGGCAGGCGCAGATCACCGCGGCCAGCTCGGTCGGCGTGGGGAAGAGTTCGGCTGCCAGGCCGCCGGTGCGGAACTTGGCCGCGATCGGCACCCCGTCGGCGCGCGCGGCGACGAGCGCGTCCAGCGCACCCATCAGCCCGAAGGTCAGCGGCAGCTCGGCGTAGACGGCCGCCACGCCCGGCAGCGAGTCGGCGAGCCGCAACAACTGGGCGATGCCGGGAAGCGGGTCCTCACCGCGCTTGGCGACCGCCACCTCCACCTGACGTGCCGTGACGCCGCCCGGGGCGAGAAACGACAGCGCGAACGGCAGGTTCCCGATCCCGGTGTCACCGATCACGCCGACCACCAGGCCCTCGCCCGGGTCGACGAGGCCGGTCAGCTCACCGGCCGCCACGCCCGAGGCGGGGATCAGCAGCGGGCCGACCAGATCGGCGTACCACGCGGCGCGGTGCCGGCGGTGGGCGGTCAGGGCGTCGTGCAGCGTGGCGCTGCCCGGTGGGAAGACGGCGGCGTCGTCCACCAGGCCGTGAAGGAGTGCGGGCACCTGCGTTGACACGGAACAAGAATGTACGGGACGCTACGAGGAACGGACAACAGCGTCCGATTATCGGACGCCCTCGGCCGGTGAACGGGACATATCGGGAGGCGAGATGCCGTACTACCGCAGCGTCGGCGAGGTGCCACGCAAGCGCCACACCCAGTTCCGGCAGCCCGACGGCAGCCTCTACGCCGAGGAGCTGATGGGCCAGGAGGGCTTCTCCTCCGACTCGTCCCTGCTCTACCACCGGCACGCGCCCACCGCGATCCTGGCCGCCGACGAGTTCACCCCGCCCGCGTTCACCCGGGCGCCGAACCTGCCGCTCAAACCCCGCCACCTGCGCACCCACAAACTGGACACCGGCGGTTCCGACCCCGTCCTCGGCCGGCAGTACCTGCTCGCCAACGACGACGTACGGATCGGGTACGTCCTCGCCGACCGACCCTCACCGCTGTTCCGCGACGCCACCGGCGACCACTGCCTCTACGTCGAGTCGGGCACCCTGCGGGTCGAGTCCCCGTTCGGGGTGCTGGACGCCGTCGCCGGCGACTACGTCGTCATCCCCACCTCGACCATCCACCGGCTGGCGCCCACCGGCGACCAACCCGTCCGGCTGCTCGCCGTCGAGGCGTCCGGGCACATCGGCCCGCCCAAGCGCTACCTCTCCGTACGCGGCCAGTTCCTGGAGCACGCGCCGTACTGCGAGCGGGACGTCCGCGGCCCCGACACTCCGCTGCTCGTCGACGGCGAAGAGGTCGAGGTGCTTGTCCGGCACCGACGCGGCTGGACCCGCTACGTCTACGCCCAGCACCCGTTCGACGTGGTCGGCTGGGACGGGCACCTCTACCCGTGGGCCTTCTCCATCCACGACTTCGAGCCGATCACCGGCCGCATCCACCAGCCCCCGCCGGTGCACCAGACCTTCCAGGGGCCCAACTTCGTCATCTGCTCGTTCGTGCCACGCAAGGTCGACTACCACCCGCAGTCGATCCCGGTGCCGTACAACCACCACAACGTCGACTCCGACGAGATGCTCTTCTACACCGGCGGCAACTACGAGGCCCGGCGCGGCTCCGGCATCGAGCAGGGCTCGATCTCACTGCACCCGTCCGGGTTCACCCACGGCCCCCAGCCGGGTGCCGCCGAGCGGTCCATCGGAGCTGACTACTTCGACGAGTTGGCGGTCATGGTCGACACCTTCCGTCCGCTGGACCTCTGCGACGCCGCGAGCGCCTGCGAGGACGAGGCGTACGCCTGGACGTGGGCCCGTCGCGGCTAGGGCGTGTGTCAAAGCCCTAGCGGATGGCGGTTCTGGTGAAGACGGCGAACTCGGCCACCGCCGTGACGGCGATGGCAAGCACCAGCGGCCACGGGGAGCCGACCATGGCGTACACCAGCAGCAGCAGCGGCGCGGCGGCCACGGCGTAGACGGCCAGGGCCATCGCGCGGTCCGAGTGCAGCATGGCGGGCAGGACGGTCCGGGTCAGCCCGGGCAGCCGGGCCGCGAGCTGCCAGACGACGATCGCGCCGGTGAGCGCGGCGAGCACCGCGAGGATGCGGGAGAACCCGCCGCTCGCCGACGCCGCGAACGCGACGAGCACCGCCGCCACGAGCGACCAGCCCGCGCCGTAGAGCACCAGACGGTGCAGCCCGTACGCGAGGGTCCGTGGCGAGTCGATCCGGCTCGGGCTGGTCGTCACCGCCACCGCGATGTCTTCCAACGCCTCCGACCAGCGACGCTGCTCCAGCCGCAGGACACCGACGTCGTGGCCGGCCTCGGCGATCCGCGGGTCGAGCCGCAGCGCCTCCCGGTAGGCCCGCTCGGCCAGGTCGAACAGGTTGAGCCGGGCGGCGACCAGGCTGAGCACCAGATGCGCCTGCGGCTCCTGCGGGGCCAGCTCGACACCGCGCCAGGCCGCGTTCAGCGCCGGCTGACCGTTGCGGGCGCCGGCCAGGATCGCCGCCGCGCTGCGCTGGGCGTACGCGTCGGCCGGGCCGAGCCCGAGGATGCGGTCGGCGGTGGCCGCCGCCTCGGCGTAGCGCTCCAGGTCGGTCAGGGCCATGCCCCTGGCCACCAGCGGCGGCAGGGCCTCCGGTGCGACGGCCACGGCCGCGTCGGCGGAGGTGAGCGCCTCGCCGGGGCGGTCGGCGGCCAGGTGCACCCGGGCCAGCATGGTCAGCGCGTCCACGTCGTCCGGCTGGAGGGCCAACCCGTAGGCCAGCTCCCCGGCCGCCTCGTCGTAGCGGCCGAGCTCGGCGAGGAGTTGGGCCCGCTGGACGTAGCCGTCGGCCGCGGACTGGTCGGGGGTGGGGTCGCTTGACATCGCGGCGAGCCTAGGCGGCCGGAGCGTCGTACACCAGGGCCACCGCGACCCCGGCCAGCCCTTCCTCACGGCCGGCGAAGCCGAGCCCGTCGGTGGTCGCCGCGGAGATGGTGACCGGGGCGCCGACAGCGGCGCTGAGGACCTCCTGCGCCTCCGCGCGGCGCCGGCCGATCTTGGGACGGTTGCCGATGACCTGCACGGACACGTTGCCGATCTCCAGACCGGCGGCCCGCACCCGGCGGGCGGTCTCGGTCAGCAGCGCGACCCCGGACGCACCGGCCCACTCCGGCTGGTCCACCCCGAAGGCGGAACCGAGATCGCCGAGACCGGCAGCGGAGAGCAGCGCGTTGCAGGCGGCGTGCGCGGCCACGTCCGCGTCCGAGTGCCCGGCCAGGCCATCCTGGTCGGGCCAGAGCAGCCCGGCCACCCAGCAGGGTCGGCCAGGCTCGAACGCGTGTACGTCGGTGCCGATGGCGACCCGAGGAACGATCATGATCAAAGGGTACGCGTCAACCGCCAGCGGCAAGCAGATGCTCCGCCAGAGCCAGGTCGAACGGTCGGGTGATTTTCAGCGCGTACTCCGAGCCGGGCACGCAACCCACCGCGACGCCTTGCTTCTCCACCAGCCCGGCGTCGTCGGTGAGGGAGTCGCCGGCGGCGGCGTGTGCGGCGCTGAGCACGGCCCGACGGAAGCCCTGCGGGGTCTGCACCGCCCGCAGGGCGGAACGATCGACGGTGCCGAGCACCACCTCGTCGGCATCGACCTCTTTGACGGTGTCGACGACCGGCAGGACCGGGATCACCGCGTCGCGCCCACCACGGACCGCCGCCGCGACGGATTCGACCAGCTCGGGCGGGGTGAGCGCGCGGGCAGCGTCATGCACCAGGACGATCGTCGGGCCGGCGGGCACCGCGGCCAGCGCGAGGGCCACCGACGCCTGCCGTTCCGCGCCGCCGGGCACCACGATCACGGGTGCGACCGGGGCCAACAGCTCGCGGACGGCCTGCACCTCGGCGGGTGGCGCGGCCACCACGATGGTGTGCACCGACGGTGCGGCGGCAAGTCGGCGCACGGCGTGCACCAGCAGTGGCTCACCGGCGAGCAGGCGCAGCGCCTTGGGTCGGCCGGGGCCGAGCCGTACGCCGGCACCCGCCGCAGGCACGAGGACCGCGACGTCACCGCGCGGATTGAGCTGCGCGGTCACGTCGCGGTCCTCGGTGGTTTCTTCACTACGAAGTGGGTACGACGATGCTGTGCGGACTAGGCCTCGGTGAGGACCTTGTCGAGCAGCGTCTCCGCCTCATCCTTGGTGCTCTTCTCAGCCAGCGCGACCTCGCCGACGAGAATGTCGCGGGCCTTGGCGAGCATCCGCTTCTCGCCCGCAGAGAGGCCCCGCTCCCGCTCCCGGCGCCACAGGTCACGCACGACCTCGGCGACCTTCAGCGGGTTGCCGGAAGCCAGCTTCTCCAGATTTGCCTTGTAACGCCGCGACCAGTTGGTCGGCTCCTCGGTGTGCGGAGCCCGCAGAACGTCGAAGACCTTACCGAGGCCCTCTTCGCCAACCACCTCGCGGACGCCCACGATCTCGGCGTTCTCGGCCGGCACCCGGACCGTCAGGTCACCCTGCGCGACCCTCAGGACGAGGTATTGCTTAGGCTCGCCCTTGATGACCCGAGTCTCGATTGCCTCGATGAGTGCGGCCCCGTGGTGGGGGTAAACAACGGTCTCGCCGACACTGAAAACCATAGGTTCGAAACCCCTTTCGCTGTGTCTAGGGTAACACGCTCAGGCACCGATGTCTCACCGATGTCCTGACCGTTGGCGCAGCTCAGGGGCCCTGTGAGAGGTCTTGCTTCAGCTTGACAGGCGGTCAAACCGATGGTTCGAACACGCTCCGTAACGCACAAATGACTGCCCGGTACGGGTGAACAGAACGTCGAGATCAAGGGCTATGCGCTCCTCCCATGGTAGCCCGGCCAGCGGGACCGCGCCCAGATGTAGCGGGAGGTGCCCCTGGTGCGCGACCCTGGAGGCCGAGCCGCACTCCGCTCTCGAGACGCTTCCAGGAGGTCCGATGGGCAAGCCGGACGCAGAAGGTCACGGGCCACCCGACGGCCTGCCCGGCCTGCCGCCCGAATGGGGCCGCGTGGTGGTCCCCGACGACGCCTCCGCACTGGCCTCCGAGGCCGCTCAGATCCGTCGTGAGCTGCGCCAGGCCGGCGGCGACCACCGGGCTCTGGGCCTACCGCTGCTGGTGCTGCTGGTGGCGGTCCTCACCACTCTGGCAGGGCTGCTGGTGGTCACCTGGCCCCGGGCCAACCGCGGCACCGACCGGCCGACCCCGGCCCCCTACGCGCCACCCGCGACCCTCATCGGTCGGGCGCTACCCGCACTGGATCTGGTCGACGCGGACGACGCGCCCGTGCCACTGCGCGGCCTGCTACCCGCCATGATCATCCTGCTGGACGGCTGCCCCTGCCCGGACCGCGTCACCGACGCCCTGGCGGCCGCGCCCGTCGGCGTCTCCGTGGTCACCGTCACCGGCGGGCGGACCGTCCCGGCCGGGCCCACCTACACCCAGCGGCCGGTCCACGCCCTGGCCGACCCCGCAGGAGGGTTGCGGTCGTTCCTGGGCCAGCCGGCCCGCCCGGGCGCCGCAACCGCCCTGCTCGTCGACCGGGCCGGCACCGTGACCCGGGTCCTGCCCGACCTGGGCACCGTCGAGTCCTACCGGAACGACCTGAGCGCCCTCGCCTCCTGACCCGGGTGCTCAGCGCCGCAGCGCGACGAGCTGCGCCTCGATGTCGACCGGCCGGTCGACGGCCGACAGCGACACCCGGAACGGCCCGCTTCCTGGCAGCACCTCGGCATTGGCGATCGCGCCGTCGCAGTCGATGCGCGGCTGGCCGACGATCTCGGCTCCGGTGGACGTCACCGCCAACGTGCCCGGCCGGGTGCACCGGTACTGCAACAGGTAGCGGGCGCCATCGTTGCTGGCCTGTCGGGTCAGCCCCTCACCAGGAGCGAGTTCCCGTTGCTCCCGCCAGATCGTCTCGTGGAACGGCGGCAGGTCACCCGAGGGAAAGAGCGCCTCGGGATCGCCCTCGATGTCGGTGATCGAGCCCGTCTCCGGGTCGATCACCGCCCACGGGCTGCTCTGCACCCGGACGACCTCGCCGGTGGCGGGGTCCATCCGAGCCGTGATCCGCTCTTCGGGCTCGTCATCCAGGATGAGGCGTTCCAGTGGGGTGCCGACGCTCCGCTCGGCGCTCGGGGTCGCCGTGGGAGAGGCGGCCGTCCCGGCCGTCGACGCGGGCGCGGCGGAGCGCCACCACCAGCCGCCGACCACCAGGACGGCCGCCGCGGCTACGAACAGCACCACCGAGCGCAGCCGATCGTCCTCCGTCGCATCCACCACCCGAGCGTACCGGCCGGAGGTTCAGTCCTGTCGATCGAGCAGGGCGGCGTACAGGGTGAGACCTGGGCCGAAGGCCAGCATGACGATGCGCCGGGCCGCCGGGGCAGCCCGGCCCAGCCGATCCAGGATCAGCAGGACGGTCGGCGACGAACAGTTGCCGTGCTCGTCGAGCGTCGCCCAGGACGCCGCCAGCCCCAGCGGGGGCAGCGCCAACTCCCGCTCGACCACGTTGAGGATCCGCGGCCCGCCCGGGTGCACCGCCCAACCGTCCACCTCGGAGCTGGTGACACCGTGCCGGGCCAGCAGATCCTCGACAAGCCCACGGACGTGCCTCGACAACACCTGCGGCACCTTCGGCGACAGCCCCATCCGGAACCCCGCGTCGGTGACGTCCCAGGTCATGTGGTCGGCGGTCGAGGTGTCGGTGACGGCGGTGACCTCGCGTACCGCGTACCCCCGGCCACCCGGCACGACCACGGCGGCGACCGCGGCGTCCGAGAAGAGCGCGTGGGAGACGATCTGCTGGGTGTCCACCCGGGCGCTTGACGGCTGGATGTGCAGGCTGGTCAGCTCCGCGCAGAGCAGGAGCGCCGGTCGGCCCCGGGCGGCGACGAAGTCACTTGCCGCGCCTAGCCCCGGCAACGCCGCGTAACAACCCATGTGGCCGATGAACATCCGCTGGGTGTCCGCGGCCATGCCCAGGTCCCGGGCGAGGAGGATGTCCAGCCCCGGGGTGGCGTACCCCGTGCAGGAGCAGACGATGAACAACCCGATGTCGCCGGCGTCCAGCCCCGCCGCCGTCAACGCCCGACCCACCGCCTCCTTGCCCAGCGGCAGCGCCTCCACCTGGTAACGGCGCATCCGGCGCTCGGTCGGCCAGTCCGAGACATCCTCCAGCAGCGGGTTGACCGCCGCCTGCCGTCGGGTCACGCCCGAGTTGGCGAAGATGCGCTGGGCCAACGACCGGGTGGTGCCGGAGAAGTGCTTGGAGAAGAAACCCTCCCACAACTCGTCCTGCGAAGCGGACGGCGGCTGCGCTGTCCCGAGCCCCGCGATCACTGGTACGGACACGATCCCCACCTCTCGTCAGATGCTGTCCTCCCCCTGGCCGTCCCACCAGCCACCTCGGCTGGCCGTTTCTCCGTACGAGCCCGGGGGCGCGGGCTCACCAACGCGGTGCCGATCCGTCGCGGTCCGGGTCGCCGCCGAGCGCGGCGATGCCGAGCCAGTCGGCGCAGACGTCCGACGTGGCCGGGTGCAGTGAACCGCAGCGGGCGTCGCGGTAGAGCCGCTCCAGCGGATGACCACGGCGGGTCGCCGAGGTGCCCGCTGCCTCCAGCACCGACGCCGCCACCTCGGCGGCAGTGGTGCCGGCGAGCAGCTTCGCCCGCCACACCCAGCGGTTGGTCTCCTCATCACCCGGCGCCTCGTCCACCCGGCGGGCCGCCTCGGCCACCACCAACTGCGCGGCGGCCGTCGCCGCGTCCGCCCGACCCAGCCGGGCCCGCACCGCCGGCAGACCGGCCAGGTTGCGGGCGTTGAGGTGCTCGGCCGCCGCGTCGATCGCCGCGCGGGCCACCCCCACGTAGACGGCCGCGTAACTGGCCACCAGCCAGTGCGGCATCAGTTGAGCGACCACCAAGGCCAACCCCTCCACCCCGCCGAGCAGCCGGTCGGCGGGCACGCTGACGTCCAGGTGCAGGTCGTGGGAGGAGGTGGCGCGCATGCCGAGCGAGTCCCAGGTCGGCTCCACGGTCAGCCCGTCGCCGGCCGGCACCAGGAACTGGGAGACCACCGACTGGTCGGCCACGCTGCGGGCGGCCACCAGGTAGCCGTCCGCGTGCCCGGCGCCGGAGCAGAAGGTCTTGCTGCCCTTGAGGTGCCAGCCCCCTTCGGTCGGCTCGTACGCCGTGGTCAGCTGGGACAGCCGCGCGCCCGCGCCACGCTCGCTCATCGCGACCGCGTACCAGGAGCCCTGCGCCGCCGCGCCGAGCAGTCGGTCGCGGGCGGCAAGCGCCTCGTCCGGCACGCCAAGCGCCTCGGCCAACTCCTCGGTGACCGCGCCGAGCGCGCCGGTCACCGAGGCGTGCATGTTGAACACCAGGGCGGTCGCACCGTTGCCCCGGGCAAGCTCAGTGGCCACCGCTGCGTACTCGGCGAAGGTGGCCCCCAGGCCGCCGAGCGCCCGGGGCACCATCAGCCCGAACAGGCCGGCCTCCCGCAGGTCGGCGAAGTCGTCCACGGGGAAGGAACCGTCCCGGTCGTGCTCGGCCGCCCGCGCGGCGAACCGCGGTGCCAACCGGCGTGCTGCCTCGAGCGCGTGCACCGTCATCTCGTTCCTCCTCGGCGTTCCATACCCCGCCACGGCCTGACTATCCTTTGCGGACCCCCCGGCCCTGGTAGAGCACGGCGGTGGACCGGGTCGGCACGATGCGCGGCGCGCGGCCGGCGGGCACCGCACCTGCCGACGTGCCCGCGCGGGCCCGGCGCAGCAGCCAGGCGAGCACGCCGCCGACCTGCGGACGGATGCCCTGCAGCCGCAGGTCGACACCGTGTCGGGCGCACTCCGCCACGAGCGCCCGCGCGTCCACGAACAACCGCGGATCGTGGATGCCGCGGGGCACCGTCGGCAGGCGCTCGGCGATCCGGACCGCGACGAGCCGGGCCAGCGCCGTGTCGTTCAGGGTGTCCAGTACCAGCACGCCGCCGGGGCGCAGCAGCCGACACGCCTCGGCCACGGCTTGCGGCCAGGCCGGCACGTGCTCCAGCAACTCGCCCGCCGAGACCACGTCGGCGCAGCCGTCAGGAAGCGGAACTGCGGTCGCATCACCCTGGACCACGCGCACCCCGTGCTCGGCCGCCTGAACGAGGGCCGAACGCGTCAGATCCACCCCGACGTGGCGGTAGCCCTTGCCGTTCAGGTGCGGCGCGAGCAGGCCGGCACCGCAGCCCAGGTCGACGAGCAACGCGCCCGGACGGGTGGCCGGCGGCACCAGCGCGGCGCGCGCCTCCGCCAGCCAGTGCAGCATCGCGAACGCGCCATCCGGCCGCCACCACTCTCCGGCCAGATCGTCGTACTGACGCGGATCGTTTCGCGGCAGCACCCTCGCACCAGTGGATGCCCCGGCCGCAGCCACGTCTCGCATGGAACCGAGCGTGGCACGACTGCTCGGTAACGACCAGACTTCCCTTATGTCGTCGAGGGTGTTAGGGCTGGTCAGGGCGAGCCATCCGGAACCGGCCGCAGCGGTGACCACGGTGGCCGGTCTGCTGGCCTGGGGCGTGGGCCACCGGCCGGCCGGAATCGTCTCGGTGGTGCTCGCCGTGCTGGCCAGCCAACTCGCCGTCGGCTGGACCAACGACGCGCTCGACGCCGAGCGGGACGCCACTGTGGGGCGTACCGACAAACCCGTCGCAAGTGGCGCGGTCGGTCGCCGCGTCACGGCCTGGGTCGCCGCGGCGGCCGCGGTGGCCTGCCCGCTGCTGGCGCTGACCACGAACCCGACGGCGGCGTTCTGGCTGACGCTCGCCCTGGTCTCCGCCCTGCTGTACGACTGGCCGCTCAAGGCCACCGCGTTCTCGGTGCTGCCCTACGCCGTGTCGTTCGGCGCGCTGCCCGCCTTCGTGGTGCTGGCGCTGCCCGGTCAGCCGGCCCCACCCGTCTGGCTGGTGGTGGCGGCGGCCTGCCTGGGCGCCGGCGCGCACTTCGCCAACGTGCTGCCCGACCTGGCCGACGACGCCCGCACCGGCGTGCGGGGGCTGCCCCACCGGCTGGGCGCCGCCGGCAGCCGGATGGCCGCGGCGGGTCTCCTCCTCGCGGCGACCGCGACCCTGGTCCTCGGACCACCCGGGCCGCCGTCGGCGATCGGCTGGGCCGCGGTCGGCACGGCCGCCGTGGTGCCGCCACTGAGCTGGTACGCCGGGCGCTCGGCGATCCGCGCAGGGCGGCGGCCGGTGGCGGCGTTCCGGGCGGTGATGCTGGTGGCCCTCATCGACGTGGTTCTGCTGGTGGCGAGCGGTCGGGTGGTGTGAACGCCACCCGGGCAGGTGGCATTGCCGGGTCCGTGTGCGGGCCTCGATCAGCCCCAACTACCCTGGAGCGCGGTCTGCGCGGGTATGGCCACCGTGCCCGGCGTACGGCCCGGGTGGGGATTGTGACGAGGAGGACCGACGTGACGCGCTCGATCAGGGGATCCCGGCGGGCGGCTCTGTTGCTGTCCGGGATCGCGGCGGCCAGCCTGCTGGCTTCCGGATGCGGCACCGGTCAGATCGCCGAGACCGCGTTGAAGGAGCCGTCGGTCCAGGGCGTCAACCTCACGACCGACAACGGTTCCTTCTCGGTGCGCGGCCTGCTCGTCGACTTCCCGGGCACCGAGGGTTACCGGGCCGGGCAGGACGCGGGGCTCGGCGCCGTGATCTACAACGACTCCAAGGAGACGGTGACTGTCACCGTCACCACCGAGAGCGCCCGCGAGGTGGTGATCAGCGGCGGCTCGGCGAGCCCGTCGCCGTCCGCCTCGGAGTCCGCCTCCATGAGCCCGTCGCCGTCCGGTTCGGCAAGCCCGTCGACCTCGACTTCCGGTTCGCCGAGCCCGTCGGCGACGCCCTCCGAGACCGGGTCGTCCTCGGCCACCCCGTCCGCCCCGGAGTCGGCGCGGGCGTCCGGTTCGGCAAGCCCGGCCGCCCCGGGCCAGCCGGCCCGGATCGAGCTGGCGCCGTTGAGCTACATCCAGTTCAACTCCGAGGCCACCACGCAGCTCCGGCTGATCGGCCTGACCGAGGCGCTGCGCTCCGGCCAGAACGTCGTCGTGACCTTCGACTTCGGCAACGGCAACACGGTCACCGGGCAGGCCCCGGTCGCGGTGCCGCTCACCCCGGCAGCTCCTCCGTCGCCGATCATCGAGCGCGAGGGCGGCTACGAGGGCGACGAGGGCGGCACGACCCACGAGTGACCCGACCCGCAGATCGACGGACGCCCCGGCGTGGTTACCACCACGCCGGGGTGTTTTCGTCGTACGCGGGGGCTAGCGTCCTGATGTGACCACCTCCCGATCGACAGCTCCGCGTGGCGGCACGGCCGGCGCCTCCCGTGGTCGGTCCGCCGCCCGCGACCCGCGTCCCGCCTACCAGTGCGACGCCTGCGGGCACCAGCCACCCAAGTGGGTGGGGCGCTGCCCCGAGTGCGGCGAGTGGGGGGCGGTGGTCGAGCACACGGTGACCGGCCCGACCGTCTCTGGGCGGGTGGTCAGCTCCCGGATGCCGTCCGAGCCGGCCCGGCCGATCGCCACCATCAGCGCCGCTCCGGCCCGCGCCCGTCCCACCGGGGTGAGCGAGCTCGACCGGGTGCTCGGCGGCGGCCTGGTCCCCGGCGCCGTGGTGTTGCTCGCCGGCGAGCCCGGCGTCGGCAAGTCGACCCTCCTGCTCGATGTGGCGCAGCAGTGGGCGGTCGGTGCCGGCAGCCCCTCGCTCGTGGTCAGCGGCGAAGAGTCGGTCAATCAGGTGCGGCTGCGCGCCGAGCGGATGGGCACCCTGCACGAGCAGCTCTACCTCGCCGCCGAGAGCGACCTGGCCTCGGTGCTCGGTCACCTCGACGCGGTCAAGCCGGGCCTGTTGGTGCTCGACTCGGTGCAGACCATCTCGACCACCGGCACCGAGGGGGTGCCCGGTGGGGTCACCCAGGTCCGCGCGGTCACCGCCGCGCTGGTCTCGGTCGCCAAGGAGCGGGGCATCGCCACCGTGCTGGTCGGGCACGTCACCAAGGACGGCCAGGTGGCCGGGCCTCGGGTGCTGGAGCATCTGGTCGACGTGGTGCTGCACTTCGAGGGCGACAAGCACTCGTCGCTGCGCCTGGTGCGCGGCGTGAAGAACAGGTTCGGCGCGGCCGACGAGGTCGGCTGCTTCGAGATGCACGAGGGCGGCATCAGCAGCCTGGCCGACCCGTCCGGGCTGTTCCTGACCCGCTACGCGGAGCCGGTCCCGGGCACCTGCGTGACAGTCGCCATGGAGGGCCGGCGGGCGCTGGTCACCGAGGTGCAGGCGCTCATCGGCGCGACGGTGGCCGGCTCTCCCCGGCGCACCGTCTCCGGCCTCGACTCGGCGCGCCTGGCGATGGTGCTCGCGGTGCTGCAGCGGCGCACCGAACGGCTGACCCTGCACGACCGGGAGGTCTTCGCCGCTACCGTGGGCGGCATCCGGGTGGTGGAGCCGGCCGCCGACCTTGCGGTGGCCCTGGCGGTCGCCTCCGGCGGGCTCAACCTGGCGATCGCACCGCACCTGGTGGCGATCGGCGAGGTGGGGCTGACCGGCGAGGTGCGTCGGGTCGGTGCGGTGCCGCGCCGGCTGGCCGAGGCGGCCCGACTGGGGTTCAAGGTGGCACTGGTCCCGCCCGGCTGCGGCCCGGCCAGCACCGGCGCCGGGCCCGAGCAGATGCGGGTGACCGAGGTCACCGATGTCCGTTCGGCGCTGCACCATGCGGCCCGTGCGTCCGCCGAGTGACCCACTGTGCCGACGAGGGCGGCGAAACGGGACAGCACGGCGCAAGCGGGAAACGTCGACGAGGGCGGCATCGTGACACATCACAGTAACCACGACAGCACCCACCGCACGGCAGTCCGTAGACTGTGCCCGTGCCGATCGACCGCGATACCACCAAGCCAGCCGGCGCGCCGCCTCAGGCCCGCACCGGCGCCGTGGGCTCGCCGGCCCGCCCGATCAGCGTGAACGTGACCGCGGGGCCCGCCGGGAGCGCCGGAGATCCGCTGCGGGCAAACCTTGCCCTGATGGCCCCGGGCACCGCCCTGCGTGACGGCCTGGAGCGCATCCTGCGGGGTCGCACGGGCGCGCTCATCGTGCTCGGCTACGACAAGGTGGTCGAGGGCCTGTGCACCGGCGGCTTCCCACTGGACGTGGAGTTCTCCGCGACGCGCGTACGTGAGCTGTGCAAGATGGACGGCGCTGTCGTGCTCTCCAGCGACGGCACCAGGATCGTCCGGGCGGCCGTGCACCTGATGCCCGACCCGTCCATCCCGACCGAAGAGTCCGGCACCCGGCACCGGACCGCTGAGCGGGTGGCCCGCCAGACCGGTTACCCGGTCATCTCGGTCAGCCAGTCGATGCGGATCATCAGCCTCTACGTCAACGGGCAACGGCACGTGCTCGACGACTCGGCGGCCATCCTCTCCCGCGCCAACCAGGCGCTCGCCACCCTGGAGCGCTACAAGCTCCGACTGGACGAGGTCTCCGGCACGCTCTCCGCCCTGGAGATCGAGGATCTGGTCACCGTGCGCGACGCGGTGGCAGTGGTGCAGCGACTGGAGATGGTTCGCCGGATCGCCGACGAGATCGCCGGCTACGTGGTGGAGCTGGGCACCGACGGTCGCCTGCTCGCCCTGCAACTCGACGAGCTGATGGCCGGCGTGGACGCCGACCGGACACTCGTCATTCGGGACTACCTCCCCGTCGGCCGCAAGTCGCGCACCCTGGACGAGGCTCTCGTCGAGCTGGACCTGCTCGGTGCCACCGAGCTGATCGACCTGGTGTCGGTCGCCAAGGCGATCGGCTACCCGGCCGCGTCCGACGCGCTCGACGCCGCGGTCAGTCCGCGCGGCTTCCGACTGCTGGCCAAGGTGCCCCGACTCCCGGTGGCGGTGGTCGACCGCCTGGTGCTGCACTTCGGCAGCCTCCAGCGGCTGCTCGGCGCGACGGTGGAAGACCTGCAAGCCGTCGAGGGGGTCGGCGACGCCCGGGCCCGTGGCGTCCGTGAGGGGCTGTCCCGGCTCGCCGAGGCATCCATCCTGGAACGCTACGTCTGACCCGGCTCAGCCGGTGACGGTGAGCTTCACCGGGTCGCTGAGCTTCGTGCCGACCCGGGCGAACACCTGGTACGACCCGACCGATGCGAACGGCCCGCCGGCCAGCGCACCATCGCAACGGCTGGTGTCCCGCCCGTTCCAGGGCACCTGGTAGGAGCGCTCGAAGTTCGGCGTGAAGGACTGCACGTCCGAGCCCTCGACCTTGCCGCAGGTGTCCGACGACCAGACCTTCTCGGCACCGGACTTGATGAAGATCTCCTGGAAGTCGGCGCCGACGTTGCGACTACAGGTTCGATCCGACGTGTTCTTGATCTTCAGCTGTAGCTCGACCACCGCGCCGCGCTGCACCGAGGTCTGGCTCGCCGACGAGACCACACTGATCTCGTCGTTGGTGCAGGTGCCGTCGTCCTCCGAACCAGCCGCCGCACCCAACGGCGGCGTGTTGCTGGTGATCGCCGGGCTCGGGTTCGTCGCAGCCGGATCAGCGGAGGCGGACGGTGACGGCCCTCCGGTCTGCGGTGTCAGCACCGGGCCACCGGGGTCGGACGTCGCGGCGGACGTCGCCGACGGCGAACCACCCGCCTTCGGCTCCTGGCCGCCGGAGCCGGTGCACGAGTAGAGCAGGACAATCAGGAAGAGGAGACCCGCTCCGAGTACGACGGCGCGACGCCGCCAGTACACGGCGGGTGACAGGGGGCCGACCGTCAGACGCATGATGCCCTCCACCGTAGCCGCGCCGTAGCCGCCACGGCGGCGCGACGCGCCGGAACCGATTCGAGGCGCGTCACGGCATCTCCACTGTGGACGCAGCGCACCTCGGTCACAGGTAGACCTTGCGCTGGTAGACACCGTGCGCACCGGCCACCCGGTCCAGGAAGAGCAAGCCCGCACAGTGGTCGATCTCGTGCTGCAACGCCCGCGCCTCGAAGCCGTCGGTCACCAGCCGGACCGGCTCACCGCTGCCCGGCAGATCACCCTCCACCACCAGGCGGCTGGCCCGTTTCACGTCCCCGGTCAGGTCCGGCACCGACATGCAGCCCTCCCGGCCTGGCTTCCACCGCGTCGCCTCGACCACCCGCGCGTTGCACAGCACGAAGGTGCCGTGCACCGTCACCGCCTTGGGGTGCCCGGTCACGTCGACCGCGAAGACACGAGCACCCACCCCGACCTGCGGCGCGGCCAGCCCGACACAGCCCGGGGAGACCCTCATCGTGGCGATCAGGTCGGCCGCGAGTTGGACCGTCTCCTTCGCCGTGGGGTCGACCTCGTCCGCGGCCCGACTCAGCACCGGGTGCGGGGCAGACACCACCGCCCGCACCTCGCCCGGCACGTCGAGCGACTCCGGCGTCCAGTCTCCCAGGCCGGCGTCCGGCCCGCGCTCCTCGCCGGTCACAACAGGTCCGGGTCCGCCGGCCGGAGGGTGACCTCCACGCCCAGCTCGGCAGCCGTCCGGTGCAACCGGTCGACCAGAGGGTCCGCCACACCGGCCGGCAACTCGACCTCCGCCAGGACAACGTAGAGCGCACCGGTCAACCGGGTACTCAGGTCGGTGACGTTCCCTCCCGCGTCCACGAGCACCCGTGTCATCGCCGCCACGATCCCCATCCGGTCCGAACCGTGCACCGCCATCACGTACGGCTCACCCGCGGGCGGGACATCGCCGTCCGGGGTCACCGCGCGTACCGTCGCCAGCAGCTGGCCCTCGGCGGCAAGCGACGCCAGCGCGGCCTCGACCTCGGCGGCGGCCGGACCCGTGCAGATGAGGGTCATCGCAAAATGCCCTCGCAGCCGCGTCATCGTGCTGTCGGTGAGGTTCGCGCCCAGTCGGGCCAGCACCTCCGCGACGTCGGCCACGATGCCCGGCCGGTCCCGACCGATGACGGTGATCGCGAGCTCGTTCATCCGCGCATTCTCCCCCGCCCACGGAACCACGACGTGGCACCCCGCCCGAGCCGCCCACCCAACGGGAACGGCAGGCGTGACATCATCAACGACGCCATGACGCAACCCGAGTTCGCCACCCTGGTCAGCCGGTGGTTCCAGCAGCACGCCCGTGACCTGCCGTGGCGCGAGCCCGGGGTCACCCCGTGGGCCATCCTGGTCAGCGAGGTGATGCTCCAGCAGACACCCGTGGTCCGGGTGGTGCCGGCCTGGCAGGCATGGCTGGCCCGCTGGCCGGACCCGGCCGCGTTGGCGGCGGACACCCCCGCCGAGGCGATCCGGATGTGGGGACGTCTCGGCTACCCCCGCCGGGCGGTCCGGTTACGCGACTGCGCGGTCGCGATCGTCGAGCGGCACGGCGGCCAGGTGCCGTACCGGCTGGAGCAACTGCTGGCACTACCCGGCGTCGGCACCTACACGGCACGAGCGGTGGCCGCCTTCGCCTACGGGCAGCGCCACCCGGTGGTCGACACCAACGTACGCCGGGTCGTGAGCCGGGCGGTGGCCGGCGAACCGGACGCCGGGCCCGTCACCCGACCAGCCGACCTGGTCGCCACCGAGGAACTACTCCCGGCTGAACCGGCCGCAGCGGCACTTGCCAGCGCCGCGTTCATGGAGTTGGGCGCGGTGATCTGCACAGCCCGCTCACCGCGCTGCACGGCCTGCCCCGTCGAGTCCGTCTGCGCCTGGCGGGCCTCCAGGCAGGAGGCACCCACAGGGCCGACCCGCCGACCCCAGCGGTACGCGGGCACCGACCGACAGGTACGCGGCCTGCTGCTCGGCGTGCTCCGGGACAACACCGGGCCGGTCCCGCACCAGCGGCTCGACCAGGTGTGGACCGACGACGTGCAACGCGCCCGCGCCCTCGCCGGCCTGGTGCAGGACGGACTAGTCGAACCCGTCGGTGCCGACTCCTTCCGCCTGGTCGGCGACGGCCCATCCATCCCCACCGCCGACCTCACCACCTGACGCACCCGTTACCGCGCATCCGTGTCCGCGCGTCCTCCGCTCCACGACTCTCACCCCCACGATCGTGCTCGATCCTGGATGTAGTGGTGTCGGGTGCACGGGATGCCACTACAACCAGGATGTAGTGCGATCTTGCATGGGCCTCGATCGGGGCGAGGCTGACGCCGGGCTCACCACCCCCCTGCGCCGGCCCGCAACATCGGGGAAAGTGCTGCTTCCGAACGCCGCGAGGCGACACTTTCCCTGATGTTGCGCGGATCTTTTCGCTCGGTGGGCGCGACGCTTCGGTCGGTGGGCGCGGCGTTTCAGGGGAGCGCGGCCGGGTGAGGTCGGCGACGTCGAGCGGGGAGACGGCGGGTGTCGCCTTCTCGGGTACGCAGAAAGCGGGGCCCCGGTGGCTTGTTGCGCCACCGGGGCCCCGCCCTTGCTGGTTGTTGTTACTCGTCCACACCTGCGGCGGCGGTGCCAGCGGCAGTGCCACCGAGGTCGGCCGGGACGGCGTCCGGAACTTCGACCGGCTTGTCCGAGCCCCGGAAGACGAGCTTGGACTTGTCGATGTCGTTCGGGTCGCCTTCGCAGTCGACCACGACGATCTGACCCGGGGTCAGCTCGTTGAACAGGATCCGCTCGGAGAGGTTGTCCTCGATGTCGCGCTGGATCGTGCGACGAAGCGGACGGGCGCCGAGCACCGGGTCGAAGCCCTTCGCGGCCAGGTACTTCTTGGCGTTGTCGGTCAGCTCCAGACCCATGTCCTTGTTGCGCAGCTGGCCTTCGATCCGCTGGATCATGATGTCCACGATCGAGAGGATCTCGGTCTGGCGCAGCTGGTGGAAGACGATGGTGTCGTCGATCCGGTTGAGGAACTCAGGCCGGAAGTGCTGCTTGAGCTCGTCGTTGACCTTCTGCTTCATCCGGTCGTAGTTGGACTCGGAGTCCTCCGACTGCTGGAAGCCCAGCGACACCGCCTTGGCGACGTCACGGGTGCCCAGGTTGGTGGTCAGGATGATGACCGTGTTCTTGAAGTCCACGATCCGACCCTGACCGTCGGTGAGCCGACCGTCTTCGAGGATCTGCAGGAGCGTGTTGAACACGTCCGGGTGGGCCTTCTCGATCTCGTCGAAGAGGACCACCGAGAACGGCCGACGCCGCACCTTCTCGGTCAGCTGCCCGCCCTCGTCGTAGCCGACGTAGCCGGGAGGGGCACCCACGAGCCGGGAGACCGTGTAGCGGTCGTGGAACTCGGACATGTCCAGCTGGATGAGGGCGTCCTCGCTGCCGAAGAGGAACTCGGCGAGCGCCTTGGACAGCTCGGTCTTACCGACACCGGACGGGCCGGCGAAGATGAACGAGCCGGACGGGCGCTTCGGGTCCTTCAGGCCGGCCCGGGTACGCCGGATCGCCTTCGAGACCGCCTTGACCGCGTCCTCCTGGCCGATGACGCGCTTGTGCAGCTCGTCCTCCATGCGCAGCAGGCGCGAGGTCTCCTCCTCGGTCAGCTTGTAGACCGGGATGCCGGTCCAGTTGCCGAGCACCTCGGCGATCTGCTCGTCGTCGACCTCGCTGACGACGTCCAGGTCACCGGCCTTCCACTCCTTCTCCCGCTGAGCCTTCTGGCCGAGGAGCTGCTTCTCCTTGTCGCGCAACTGGGCGGCACGCTCGAAGTCCTGTGCGTCGATCGCGGACTCCTTGTCGCGACGCACCTGGGCGATGCGCTCGTCGAAGTCACGCAGGTCTGGCGGCGCGGTCATCCGGCGGATCCGCATCCGGGCACCGGCCTCGTCGATCAGGTCGATCGCCTTGTCCGGGAGGAAGCGGTCGGAGATGTACCTGTCGGCGAGCGTCGCGGCAGCCACGAGAGCGGCGTCGGTGATGCTCACCCGGTGGTGCGCCTCGTAGCGGTCACGCAGGCCCTTGAGGATCTCGATGGTGTGGGCCAGCGACGGCTCACCCACCTGGATCGGCTGGAACCGGCGCTCGAGAGCGGCGTCCTTCTCCAGGTGCTTGCGGTACTCGTCGAGCGTGGTGGCACCGATGGTCTGCAGCTCACCACGGGCCAGCATCGGCTTGAGGATGCTCGCGGCGTCGATCGCGCCCTCGGCGGCACCCGCACCCACCAGGGTGTGGATCTCGTCGATGAACAGGATGATGTCGCCGCGGGTGCGGATCTCCTTGAGCACCTTCTTGAGGCGCTCCTCGAAGTCACCGCGGTAGCGGGAGCCGGCGACGAGCGCGCCCAGGTCGAGCGTGTAGAGCTGCTTGTCCTTGAGGGTCTCGGGCACCTCGCCCTTGATGATCTTCTGGGACAGGCCCTCCACCACGGCGGTCTTACCGACGCCGGGCTCACCGATCAGGACGGGGTTGTTCTTGGTACGGCGGGAGAGCACCTGCATGACCCGCTCGATTTCCTTCTCGCGCCCGATGACCGGGTCGAGCTTGCCCTCGCGGGCGGCCTGAGTCAGGTTACGGCCGAACTGGTCCAGCACCAGGCTGGTCGACGGCGCGGCCTCACCCGCCGCGGCACCCGCGGCGGCGGGCTCCTTGCCCTGGTAGCCGGAGAGCAGCTGGATCACCTGCTGGCGGACCCGGTTGAGGTCGGCGCCGAGCTTGACCAGCACCTGGGCAGCGACGCCCTCGCCCTCACGGATCAGCCCGAGCAGGATGTGCTCCGTGCCGATGTAGTTGTGGCCGAGCTGCAGCGCCTCGCGCAGCGACAGCTCCAGCACCTTCTTGGCCCGCGGCGTGAACGGGATGTGCCCGCTCGGCGCCTGCTGACCCTGGCCGATGATCTCCTCGACCTGCTGGCGGACGCCCTCAAGGGAGATGCCGAGGCTCTCCAGGGCCTTTGCCGCGACGCCTTCACCTTCGTGGATCAGGCCCAGCAGGATGTGTTCCGTACCGATGTAGTTGTGGTTGAGCATCCGGGCCTCTTCTTGGGCCAGGACGACAACCCGTCGCGCTCGGTCGGTGAACCGCTCGAACATGCCCTCGTGCTCCTCACGTGCCGTGCGCCTTGATGGTCAAGATCTTGGCGGGGCCGGTGCACGAACGTCCGGGACGGGCGTCCGTGCCTCCTTACTCTATCGTCGCCGACCGACTCAGCTGAGGTCGTGTGTCTCTGCTCTGGGTCGGTTCCACGTCGTTTTGCACAACCGTCCGCGCTCAGGAGGTGTTCCGGTAGCCCTGTCGCTACGCGCAGAGCGAAATCCGACCGGCTCGACGGAAGCCCGATCCGGGGTCCGGAAGCGTTCCGGGAGCCTCCGGAGGGGCGTACCGGCGGTCGCGACGAACGCCGCGCCGGGCCCTGGGGGGAGGTTGTCCACAGGTTGTGGATAGCTGGTCCACTGGTTGTGGACAACGCCGGTCGTCCCGGAATCCTTCCCGGCCGGAAACGGACATTACGCCTCACCCGGGAGCGGTGACGACGGCACCTACCGCGGAACGGCGACGAAGCCCGTCAGCGGATGCGGCGACGCCGGCCCGGAGGGGTTCTCCGGCCCGGCGTCGGTGTCGCCTGCGGTGGCGGCTGGCCACCGAGCTGCTGAGGGATCAGCGCTTCGCGTGGAACTCGTCCACGATCTCCTGGGGGATACGACCGCGGTCCGAGATGTCCTTGCCGGCCTTCTTGGCCCACTCCCGGATCGCCTTGTTCTGTTCCCGATCGGCGGTCGCGCCACCCCGACCGCGGGCAGCCCGCCCACCGATCACCACGCCGCCCCGGCCGACCTTGGTGCCGGCGCCCACGTACGAGGCAAATGCATCACGCAATTTCGCGGCGTTGGCGCTCGACAGGTCGATCTCGTACTGAACGCCGTCGAGGGCGAACTTGACGGTCTCGTCCGCGTCCCCGCCGTCCAGGTCATCGACCAGCTTGTGAATGATTTGCTTGGCCACGTCCCACATTCCTTTCGAGCAGGGTGCTCCTGCTAACGAGAGCACAATAACCCCCGCGCCGCTCGCCGCGTCAATAGGATCCCGTTACGGCTCGGCGTGAGCCCGGGTGGGACTACTCCTGGCGGACCAACGGGAAGAGGATCGTTTCCCGAATTCCGAGGCCGGTCAGGGCCATCAAGAGGCGGTCGATTCCCATTCCCATACCGCCGGCCGGTGGCATTCCATACTCCATCGCCCGAAGAAAGTCCTCGTCGAGACGCATCGCCTCGTCGTCGCCGCGAGCCGCGAGCTGCGCCTGGGCCACCAGCCGCTCCCGCTGCACGATCGGGTCGACCAGCTCGGAGTACCCGGTGCCCAGCTCGAACCCGAGCACGTAGAGGTCCCACTTCTCGGCCAGACCCGGCTCGCTGCGGTGGGCCCGGGTGAGCGGGCTGGTCTCCTCCGGGTAGTCCCGCACGAAGGTGGGTGCCTCAAGGCCGGGAACGACAAGTTCCTCGAACAGTTCCTCGGCCAGCTTGCCCGGCCCCCACTTCGGGTCGACCGCCAATCCCACCTTGTCCGCGTACTCCACCAGACGGGTCCGGTCGGTGCGGACCGTGACCTCCTCGCCGAGCGCTTCGGAAAGCACGCCGAAGAGTGTCACCGACCGCCACTCACCACCCAGGTCGAACTCCCGCCCGTCGGCGTGGGTCACCACCATCGAACCGCCCACCGCGATCGCCGCCTGTTGCACGAGATTACGGGTCAGCTCGCCGATCGTGTCGTAGTCCCCGTACGCCTGGTACGTCTCCAGCATCGCGAACTCCGGCGAGTGCGAAGAGTCGACACCCTCATTACGGAAGTTGCGGTTGATCTCGAAGACGCGGTCGACGCCACCGACCACAGCGCGCTTGAGAAACAGTTCCGGCGCGATTCGCAGATACAGATCGGTGTTCAACGCATTGCTGTGGGTCACGAACGGTCGGGCTGTCGCACCGCCGTGCAGCAGTTGCAACATCGGCGTTTCCACCTCGATGAAGCCCTGCCCGTGCAGTGAATCGCGCAGACTGCGTACCGCGGCGGCCCGGGTGCGTACCATCTCCCGTGCCTGCGGTCGGACGATCAGGTCGACATAACGCTGCCGGACCCGCGCCTCCTCGGAGAGGGGCTTGTGGGCGACCGGCAGTGGACGCAGCGCCTTGGCGGTCATCTCCCACTGCTGGGCCAGCACCGACAGCTCACCCCGGCGGCTGGTGATCACCTCGCCGGTGACGCCGACGTGGTCGCCGAGGTCGACGAGTCGCTTCCACGCCTCCAGCCGCTCCGGCCCGACCCGGTCCAGGGATAGCATCGCCTGCAACTCGGTGCCGTCGCCGTCGCGCAGGGTCGCGAAGCAGAGCTTGCCCGTGTTGCGTACGAAGATCACCCGGCCGGTGACCGCGACCTGGTCGCCGGTCGCGGTGTCGGTCGGCAGGTCGGCGTAGCGCGCCCGGACCTGCGCCAGGGTGGTGGTGCGGGGGAAGCCGACCGGGTAGGGCTCGACACCCTCGGCGAGCATCCGGTCCCGCTTCTCCCGGCGGACCTTCATCTGCTCGGGAAGGTCGTCGGCGGGGTCCACTGGCACGGGGTTCTGCTCGGTCACGGCACGCTTCCTCGTCACGGAGATTCAGGGGGTCAGGGCCGAGCGTACTCAAGCGCGCCGGAGGCCGTTACGGGATAACCTGCCCGCCATGGTCGATCACACTCACGCCCTGTCGTTCGGTGCCGCCGCGAGCGAATATGACCGGTTGCGACCACGTTATCCGGAAGGTGCGGTCCGTTGGGCCCTCGACGGGCTGAGCGCAGCCCGGGTGGTCGACCTCGCGGCGGGCACCGGCATCCTGACCCGCGCCGTGCTGGCCCTGGGCCACGAGGTCGTACCCGTCGAACCCGATCCGGAGATGCGGGCCCAGCTCGCCGCGAGCACCCCGGGCACGACGGCGCTCGCGGGCAGCGCCGAGGCCGTGCCGCTGCCCGACTCGGCCACGGACGCGGTGCTTGCGGGGACGGCGTACCACTGGTTCGACCGGGAGCTGGCGCACGCCGAGGTCGCCCGGGTGCTCCGTCCCGGCGGCATCTTCGCCCCCATCTGGAACATCCGGGACGACAGCGTCGACTGGGTCGCCGAGTTGGGTCGTATCGCCCACTTCGGGGACAAGTCGGCGCGTCATGTCATCAGCGAGTACACCGACTTCGGCCCGGCGTTCGACGCCATCGAGCAGCGCGAGTTCGCGCACCGCACCACGCTGGCGCCGGATGAGCTACTCGGCATGGTCCGCACCCGCTCGTACTGGCTCACCGCCAGCAGCGAGGACCAACGGCGGGTCGAGCGGGAACTTGACGAACTCCTGAACAGCCACCCCGCCCTGGCCGGGCGGGACACCATCGAGCTGCCGTACCGCACGCTGGTGCTGCGCGCCCGGCGGCGCTGAGGCCCCGGGCGGCGGCCGGCGCTCGACGGCGGCCGGGTCAGAGGTTGCGCTCGTAGACCATCCGCAGGCCGATCAGCGTGATCATCGGCTCGTGGTGGGTGATGCTGCGACACTCGTTGATCACCAGGGAGGCGAGGCCGCCGGTGGCGATGACCGCGCGCACCTCGCCCAGCTCCTCGGTCATCCGCTCGACGATCCGGTCCACCTGCCCGGCGAAGCCGAAGTACAGGCCGGCCTGGAGGCACTCCACGGTGTTCTTGCCGATCACCGATCGGGGCTTGGTGGCCTCGACCTTGCGCAGCTGGGCGGCCCGGGCGGCCAGCGCGTCGAAGGAGATCTCGATGCCCGGGGCGAACGCACCGCCGAGGAACTCACCGCGCTCGCTGATCACGTCGAAGTTGGTGGTGGTGCCGAAGTCCACCACGATCGACGGCCCGCCGTAGAGGGTGTACGCGGCGAGGGTGTTCACCACCCGGTCGGAACCCACCTCCTTCGGGTTGTCGATCGCCAACTGCACCCCGGTCCGCACTCCCGGCTCGACCACGACGCTCGGCAGGTCGGCGTAGTACCGACTGAGCATGGTGCGCAGCGACCGCAGCGCGGCCGGCACCGTCGAGCAGGCGGCCACACCGGTGATCTCGACGTTGTCCCCGGCGAGCAGACCCCGGAACATCAGGCCCAGCTCGTCCGCCGTCGAACGGGCGTCGGTCTTGATCCGCCAGGAGTGCGCGAGCTTGTCGCCGTCGAAGGTCGCCAGCACGGTGTTGGTGTTTCCGATGTCGATGCAGAGCAGCACGCACGCAGCCTAGACAACTACTCCGTGCGCAGGTCCAGCGCGATGTCCAGGATCGGCGACGAGTGCGTCAACGCGCCCACCGAGAGGAAGTCCACGCCGGTGGCCGCGTACCGGCCGGCCACCTCCAGGGTCAGCCCGCCGGTCGCCTCCAGCTCCGCCCGGTCGCCCACCGCCGCCACCGCCTCGGCCAGCACCTCGGGCGTCATGTTGTCGCAGAGCAGGAAGTCCGCCCCGGCCTCCACCGCCTCCACCGCCTCGTCGACGGTGGTTACCTCGACCTGCACCGGCACCTCCGGGAACGCCTCCCGGACCCGCCGGTAGGCAGCCGTGATGCCGCCGGCCGCCAGCTTGTGGTTGTCCTTGATCATGGCCACGTCGTAGAGGCCCATCCGCTTGTTGGTGCCACCGCCGGCGCGCACCGCGTACTTCTCCAGCGCCCGCAGGCCCGGTGTCGTCTTGCGGGTGTCCAGCACCATCGCCTTCGTGCCGGCGAGGGCGTCCGCCCAGGCCCGGGTGTGGGTGGCCACCCCGGACATCCGGCAGAGCAGGTTGAGGGCCGTCCGCTCGGCAGTCAGCAGCAGCCGGGTCGGGCCGGTCACCGTGGCCAGCACGTCGCCGCGCGCCACCCGCTCGCCGTCGCGGGCCAGGACCGACACCTCGACGGTACGACCGAAGCCCGTCACCTCCCCCACCAGCTCGAACACGGCTGCGGCCACGGCCATCCCGGCCACCACCCCGTCCGCACGGGCCACCAGATCGGCGGTGTCGGTCTGCTCGGCCGGAATGGTTGCCACGCTTGTGACGTCGAGAAAGTCCGGGCCCAGGTCCTCGACCAACGCGCCCTCGATCACCCGCCGTACGTGCGCCGGATCCAGCCCGGCCGCCCGCAACACCGTCTCCGTCGACTCCGTCATGATTGCTCCTCCCACTGGTGCGTCACCCGGCCCTGCGCCCCGACCGCCCCGACCAGATGGCCCAACCACCGCTCGTCGGCCGTCGGGAAGTCCTCCCGCCAGTGGCAACCCCGGGTCTCACCGCGGGCGTACGCGGCGGCGACAAGCGTCGACGCCACGGTGAGCAGGTTCGTCGCCTCCCAGTCGGCGGTCCGCGGCCGACCCCGGGCGACGCCCAGCTCGGTAAGCGTCCCGGCCGTGTCGGCGAGCGTCGCCGCGGATCGGAGCACCCCGGCCCCCCGGGTCATCGCCCGTTGCAGGGTCGGCGTCACCTCCGCCGGCAACACCCAGCCCGCACCCCCACGCCAGGCTCCGGTGTCCGCCGGCTGGACCTGCTCGGGCAGGCCGGCAGCGATGTCCTCGGCGATCCGACGGGAGAAGACCAGACCCTCCAGCAGCGAGTTGCTGGCCAGCCGGTTCGCGCCGTGCACGCCCGTGCAGGCCACCTCGCCGCAGGCGTACAGGCCCGGAATGGAGGTGCGGCCCCGCAGGTCGGTCCGGACCCCGCCGGAGGCGTAGTGGGCGGCCGGTGCCACCGGGATCAGGTCGGTCGCCGGGTCCACGCCGATCGCCAGGCAGGACGCCACGATCGTGGGGAACCGACCGGCCAGGAAGTCGCCGCCCAGGTGCCGCGCGTCGAGGAAGACGTGGTCCGCGCCGGTGGCCAGCAGCACCCGGTGGATGCCCTTGGCCACCACGTCCCGGGGCGCCAGCTCAGCCAGCTCGTGCTGGCCCACCATGAACCTCTTGCCGTCCGCGTCCACCAGGTACGCGCCCTCACCCCGCAGCGCCTCCGAGACCAGCGGCTGCTGCGCGTGCCCGGCCCCCGGCACCCCTGCGCCGCTCGGAGTGATCAGGGCGGTCGGGTGGAACTGGACGAACTCCACGTCGGTCACCGCCGCGCCGGCGCGCATCGCCAACGCCACCCCGTCCCCGGTGGAGACCGCCGGGTTGGTGGTGGCCGAGAAGATCTGCCCCATGCCGCCGGTGGCGAGCACCACCGCACGGGCCAGCAACGCGCCGACGCCGTCCTCGCTGCCCTCACCCAACACGTGCAGGGTGATTCCGCAGGCCCTGCCGAGCCCGTCCGGGCCGTCGCCCGGCGCGCGCAGCAGGTCCAGCACGAGGGCGTGCTCGACCAGCCGGATCCACGGGTCGCGCTGCACAGCGGCGTGCAGTGCCCTCTGCACCTCCGCGCCGGTGGCGTCCCCGCCGGCGTGCACGATCCGGTCCGCCCGGTGACCGCCCTCGCGGGTCAGCATCAGCGAACCGTCCGGGTGTCGATCGAACTCGGCACCGATCCGGATCAGCTCACGGAGCCGGGTCGGGCCCTCCTCGACAAGCACCCGGACCGCCGCCGGGTCGCACAGCCCGACCCCGGCGACCTCGGTGTCCCGGGCATGCGCGGCCGGGGCGTCGGCCGGGTCGAGCACGGCGGCGATGCCACCCTGCGCCCACCGGGTCGAGCCGTCATCGATATTGACCTTGGTGACCACCGTGACGTGCAGACCCGCCTCACGCAGGTGCAGCGCCGCGGTCAACCCGGCCACGCCGGAACCCACCACGATCACGTCGGTGGTCTCCACCCAGCCGGGCGCGGGCGCGGCCAGCAGCGCGGGCAGGGCAGGCAGGTCGACGGTCGGAAGGTCCATCCCCCCAGTCAACCCGAACGATCCTCGCCCGGGGCGGCGGGGGCGGGACGAGTGTTTTGGGCGACCCCGTCCGGCGCCCGCCGAACCGCGTCGACAGTCAACCGGTGGTCACTTCGTCCGAACCGGCAGACCAGCCGGACCCGCGCCCTTCAGGGAGGCGGCCACAGTGCGGTCGCTGAGCCACAGGTAGCACCGGACCCCCCGATCGCCCACCTTCCAGCGCCCCGCTCCCGGCGGACGGACCACCACACCGCTGCGGAAGCGCAGTCTGGCGTCGTCCGGCACGCCCGCGTACCGGGCGAGGACGCTGCGACAACCCGTGTAGAGCGGCACCCAGTCCGCCTCCCGGGTCGGGTACGCCATCGCCGGTGCACGCCACACCCCGACGAACTCGGCGTCGTGCTGCTTGCCGCACTCCACCGGGGTCAGTGTCTGCACACCCCGACCGGCGCCACCCCGGGCCTGCTGGCAGCCGAGACGCAGCCCGGTGGTCCCCTTCAACGCGTCCCGCAGGCTGCCCGACCGGACCACCACTGTCGCCGCCGCCTCGACCGTGGTCAGCTCGGTGAGGTCGCACCTGAACCACCGGGAACCCGCAGCCCAGCCCGGCCCGTTCGGCAACGCCACGGACAGCCGCAGCCGACCCGACCGCCAGTCGTCACCGACGTAGCCGGTCGCCCGGGTGTCGCACTCGGCGAACGCTCCCTGCAACTCGGCCGAACCACCCGCCGGAGCTGTCGTCCGCTCGACCGGGAACGCGCCCACGTGCACGGTCTCCAGTCGGTGCGGGCCGGCGCAGTCCACCGGCTCGTAGCTCGCCAGGCTGACCAGATCGGTGAAGTCGGCGGCGTGGCACACCCCGGCCGCCGGGGTGAACGCCGACGGCGCCGGCAACGCCGCCCAGTCGTCGGTCAGATCGCCGTCCAGGCCCCCGGAACCGGCACAGCCCACCAGCAGCACTGCCGTCACGGCAGTGGCGAACAGGGTCGTCATGGCACGGCGCATCGCGGCCTCCCCCAGCCACCGACCGGCTTCCGCCAGCGTGCCCAGGGTAACCGGAAATGACCTTCCGGTAACAGACCGGAATCACGGTACGCGGGATCAGACTCCGGACACGGCCAGCGGGCTGGGTACCGGGTCCCCGGCCGTGCCGGGCGCCGCCGCGGCCGGGTCGGCACCCAACTCGATCACCCGGTTGTCGGCGTCGACGTGCACGACCCGCGGCCGGTAGGACCGGGCCTCGGCGTCGTCCATCTGCCCGTACGAGATCAGGATGACCAGGTCACCCGGGTGCACCAGGTGCGCGGCGGCACCGTTGATGCCGATCACGCCGCTGCCCCGCTCGCCCGGGATCACGTACGTCTCCAGCCGGGCGCCGTTGGTGATGTCCACGATCGCCACCTGCTCGCCGGGGAGCAGGTCGGCGGCGTCGAGCAGATCCTCGTCCACGGTCACCGAACCGACGTAGTGCAGGTCGGCCTGGGTCACCGTGGCTCGGTGGATCTTCGACTTGAGCATGGTCCGCAACATCGGAAGGGCCTTTCGTGGTGGAGGGTGGTGCGGCCGGGTCAGGGGCGCGGAGCGAGCTGGATCGCCGCATTGTCGATCAGACGGGTGGCGCCCACCCAGGCGGCGATCACCAGCCGGGCCGGCCCGGACACCGGCCCCGGCTCCAACTCGGGATCGGTGAGCACCAGATAGTCGAGGCGGGCACCCGGCGTACCCGCGCCGAACGCGGCGTGCGCGGCGGTCAGCACCGCCCCCGCGTCCAGGCCGTCGTCGGCGGCCCTCGCGCCGGCCCGCAGCGCGGCGGACAGACTCAACGCGGCGGCCCGCTCCGGCCCGCTCAGGTAGCGGTTACGGCTGGAGAGAGCCAGCCCGTCCGGCTCCCGGACGGTCGGTACGCCGACCACCTCGACCGGCACGTCCAGGTCGCGGGCCATCCGCCGGACCAGGGTGAGCTGCTGGTAGTCCTTCTCACCGAAGAACGCCAGGTCCGGCTGGGTGAGCTGGAGCAGCTTCAGCACCACGGTGAGTACGCCGTGGAAGAAGCCGGGGCGACTCGCCCCCTCCAACTCCCCGCCCAGTGGACCCGGGTCGAGGCGTACGCGAGGCTGCCCGTCCGGGTACATGTCCGCCACCGACGGGGCGAAGACCAGATCGGCGCCCGCCCGCCGGCACACCTCCAGGTCGGCGTCGAGCGTGCGCGGGTAGCGGTCGAAGTCCTCGTTCGGCCCGAACTGCAACGGGTTCACGAAGACCGTCACCAGCACGTGGTCGGCCTGCTCCCGGGCGGCGCGCAGCAGCGTCTCGTGCCCGGGGTGCAGGGCGCCCATGGTCATCACCACCCCGACCGTGCCCTTCAGCCCGGCGCGGGCCTCAGCCAACTCGGCGCGCGTGTGCACCACCTGGGTCATAGCCTTGCCTCGGTTCGCGACTGCGGGGCTCGCAAGATCGGCTCACTCCTCGCGCTCACGCCGCCACCTCCCGACTGCTGTCGGCAAGCACTCCGAGCAGCGACTGTGCGTCCACCGGCCGGAGCCGGCCGGTGGCGATCGCACGGTCGGCGGTACGACGGGCCAGCGCCAGGTACGCGGGCACGGACTCCGGTGCGGTGGCCGCCAACCGGGCCAGGTGCCGCTGCACCGTACCCGCGTCGCCCCGGGAGACCGGCCCGGTCAGGGCGTCGTCGCCGAGCCGCAGCGCGTTCTCCAGGGCGGCCCGCAGCAGGGGGGCGAGCACCTTCTCCGGTCGGGACACCCCGGCGTCACGCAACCTGTCGGTCGCCTCGTTGACCAGGGTCACCAGATGGTTCGCGCCGTGGGCCAGCGCGGCGTGGTAGAGCGGACGATCCGACTCGGCCACCCACTCCGGCACGCCACCCAGGTCGGCGACGAGCCGGGCGGCAAGCGGGCGCAACTCCGCCGGGGCGGTCACCCCGTACGAGATGCCGTCCAGCCGGGTCAGGTCGTCAGGCGTACCGGTGAAGGTCATCGCGGGGTGCAGAGCGAGCGGTCGCGCGCCGACGGCGGCGGCCGGACCCAGCACGGCCAGGCCGTGCGCTCCCGAGGTGTGCGCGACGATCTGACCCGGGTGCAGCGCACCCCGCTCCGCGAGGTCTGCCACCACACCGGCCAGGGTGTCGTCGGGCACCGCGATCAGCAGCAGGTCAGCGGCAGCCTTGGCCACCGCGGCGACCGGGCGGCGGGGCACCTCGGGCAGCAGCAGGGCGAGGCGGGCGCGGCTGGCTCCGGAGCCGCCGGAGACGGCCGCCACCCGGTGCCCGGCGGCGGCGAGCGCGGCGCCCAACACGGCGCCGACCCGACCGGCGCCAACGACACCGACGGTGAGCAGACGGGAGGTGGCGCGGGCGCCGGGAACGGCGCGATCCCACGGTGCGGCAGGCCCGGGTGGGGCGGCCGGACGCGGGCGCAACGGTGCGCTCATGACGACGATCCAGTCCTCGAGAAGGGGTACCGGTCGATCGCAAGTATGCGCCCGGCCCACCGAACCCGGACAAGCATGTGTGAAAACCTTCACCACCGGCCGAAGCCCCCGCGCCCCTCCCTTGATCAAGTGATGAAAAGTAGGCGCGGGAGTCGTTTCTCACCTACTTTTCATCACCTGATCACCGCGCGACGCGCACCGTGGACTCGGAGTTGACAAGTGTCGATCACCTGGCGGGACGCGATGAGCCGGGCCCTCTACGGGCCGGGCGGCTTCTTCGTCAGCGGCAGCGGCCCGGCCGAGCACTTCCGTACCAGCGTGCACGCCTCCCCGGCCTTCGCCACCGCACTGCTGCGGCTGCTCACGCAGATCGACGCGGCCCTCGGTCACCCGCCACGCCTGGACGTGGTCGACGTGGGGGCCGGGCGGGGTGAGCTGCTGCGGGCTCTCGCCGGGCTTGCGGTGGGGGTTCCTGTCCGTCCGTCGCTCGCCGAACGCGTGCGCTTCACAGCGGTCGAGTACGCACCCCGCCCGGAGAACGTGCCTGAAGAGATCAACTGGGTGTCCGAGATCCCAGACGAGATCACCGGACTGTTGATCGCCACCGAGTGGCTCGACAACATCCCCCTCGACGTGGCAGTGCACACCGAAGATCGCTGGCGCTACGTACTTGTCGACCCCACCAGCGGCGCGGAGACGATCGGCGAACCGGTCAGCCCCGAAGATCTTGACTGGCTCACCAGGTGGTGGCCCCACAGCTCGACAGGCACGAATCAGCGAGCGGAGATCGGCAGACCACGGGACGAGGCCTGGGCCGACGCGATACGACACGTCAGTCGAGGGCTGGCGGTGGCGGTCGACTACGGGCACCTGCGGGACGAACGGCCCGTCGACGGGACGTTGACCGGGTACCGGGGTGGGCGGCAGGTGCCTCCGGTGCCCGACGGGTCGAGTGATGTCACCGCGCACGTGGCCATGGACTCGGTCGCCTCCGCTGGTGCGGCTGTGGCGCGGTGCGCGTACTCCCTGGTCTTGCAGCGGGAGGCGCTGCGGGCGCTCGGGGCCGACGGCGGGCGACCACCGCTCAGCCTGGCCGGTACCGACCCGGTCGGCTACGTGCGGGCGCTGGCCGCCGCGTCGGCGGTGGCCGAGCTGACCGACGTGGGCGGGCTCGGCGGGCACCTGTGGTTGCGGCAGCCGGTAGGCATCTCGCTCGGGTCGGCCGTGGCACGATGACGGGCATGACCACCGACGCCGGGGCCCTCCGCGAACTGACCGTCGGCACCGGCGCCGGCCTGGTCGCCGGCACCCGTGACCAGCAGCTCGGCACCGACATGGTGCTGAACATCGGCCCGCAGCACCCCTCCACGCATGGTGTGCTGCGGTTGAAACTGGTGCTCGACGGCGAACGGGTGGTCTCCTGCGAACCGATCGTCGGTTACATGCACCGGGGGGCGGAGAAGCTCTTCGAGGTACGGGACTACCGGCAGATCATCGTGCTGGCGAACCGGCACGACTGGCTCTCGGCGTTCTCCAACGAGCTGGGCGTGGTGCTCGCCGTGGAACGCCTGATGGGCATGGAGGTGCCCGAGCGGGCCACCTGGCTGCGGATGGCGCTCGCGGAGCTGAACCGGGTGCTCAACCACCTGATGTTCCTCGGCTCGTACCCGTTGGAGATCGGGGCGATCACGCCGATCTTCTATGCCTTCCGGGAGCGGGAGACCATCCAGGCGGTGATGGAGGAGGTCTCCGGCGGCCGGATCCACTACATGTTCAACCGGGTGGGTGGCCTCAAGGAGGAGGTGCCGTACGGGTGGACCGGGCGGGCCCGGGCGGCGATCGGCGAGGTACGACGGCGGCTGCCCGACCTGGACCACCTGATCCGGCGCAACGAGATCTTCCTGGCCCGGACCGTGGGTGTGGGGGTGCTGTCCGCCGCTGACGCCGCCGCGTTCGGGGCGTCCGGGCCGGTGGCCCGCGCCTCCGGGCTCGACCTGGACCTGCGCCGCGACGACCCCTACCTGGCCTACGACGAGCTGGACGTGCCGGTGGTCACCAAGACCGCTGGCGACTGCCACGCCCGTTTCGAGGTGCTGCTCGACCAGGTGTACGCGTCACTGGACCTCGCCGAGCAGTGCCTGGACCGGGTGGACCGGCTGACCGGACCGATCAACACCCGGCTGCCGAAGGTGCTCAAGGCACCGGAGGGGCACACGTACGCCTGGACGGAGAACCCGCTCGGCATCAACGGCTACTACCTGGTGTCCCGGGGCGAGAAGACGCCGTGGCGGTTGAAGCTGCGCACCGCCTCGTACGCGAACGTGCAGGCGTTGGCCACCCTGCTCCCCGGCTGCCTGGTCCCGGACCTGATCGCGATCCTCGGCTCGATGTTCTTCGTGGTCGGCGACATCGACAAGTGACCTGGGCCGCCTGACCGGTCACCGCCAGCGGTCGGCGGGTGGAGCGCCGCCGGCACGCGGCACGTCGTCCTGGGGCGGGTAGCCGTAACTCTCGTCGACCCGCCGTCGGCCGACCCGCTCCGGCGCGGGTTCCGCCTGGTGGCCGCGCTGGCGCGGTGGACGCCACTCGTCCGGCACCGGCACACCACCCACCGGCAGCGCCGGCCTACCCTGCTCGGCCCGCCGGCCACCATCACGGTCGTGGCGCGGCTCCTCGTATCGGCCGGCGTCGTCGTAGCGGCCGGCGTCGTCGTAGCGGCCGGCGTCCTCGTATCGGCCGGCGTCCTCGTATCGGCCGGCGTCGTCGTATCGGCCGGCGTCGTCATAGCGGCCCGCGTCCTCGTATCGGCCGGCGTCGTCATAGCGGCCGGCGTCCTCGTGGCGGCGTGGCTCCTCGTGACGGACCGCGGCCCAGCGGTCGGCCACCCGGTACTCGGTGCCGGTGGCGTCGGCGTGCACCTCGGCCCGGCGTTCGCCCACCCGCATCTCACGGCCGTTCTCGTCGTCGCGGACGGCGGCCCACCGGTCACCGGCCCGCAGCTGCGACCAGTACTCGCCGGTGTCGTCGGCCCGCAGCGGCGGTCCGGGCTGCGGCGCTGCGGCGCTCGCCCGGTCGCGCTGCTCCGACCAGGCCCGATCATCCGGACCGTCCCAGGAGCCCGCCACCGGCCGCTCCGGTGTGCGGTGCGAACGGGCCGCCGGGGCGGATGCGTCAGGTTGGGCGTACGCGTCACGCCGATCGGTCCACTCCGGCTCGTCGCGGCGGCCCGCCCAGCCCGGCTCGTCGCCGTACCCGGCCCTGGAGCCGTCCTCCGGGGCGCTTCTCGCTCGTCCGGCCGGACGGGGTCGTTCGTCCGCGTCGCCGCCCCGGGTCCACTCCTGCGCGGGCGGGGTCCACTGACCGGCGTACCCGCCGCCGTAGCGCCCAGCCGACTCGGCCGCGCCGCCGTCCACCACCGTGTGCCGGGTGGTGACGTGCACGGTCTCGGTGTGCCGGACCACCCCTGGCCGGTGCGTCGGCTCGGGTCGGTCGTGCTCCCGAGGGCGGGGTGAGCCGTACGCGGTGGCGGCCTGCCGCTCGCCGCCGTACACCCCGGCTGGACGCTCGCCGCCGTACACCCCGGCACCTGCTGGCGGCGCGGGGGCCTCCCGTGCGTACGCCGGCTCGTCGTCGTCCGCGTGCTCGGAGCGCCCCCACCGGGGCGCGTCGTCGGGGCTGGACGGCCGGGCGCGGCCGGCCGGCGCGTCGCCCGGGACCGGAACCCGGCTTCGGGCCGCCGGGGTGTCGTCCACCTGCGGCTCGACTGCCGAGACCCGCGCCCGCCCGGTGCCTGCCGGCTCGGCTGCGGGTGCGGCACCGGCGAGGGCGGCACCTGTGGCGTCGAGGCGACGGCGCAGGGCGGCGATCGCCTCCTGGGCCCGTTGCGCCTGGTCGAGTGCCTGATTACCGCGCTGTGCGGCGGCCCCGATCTCGCCGCGCAACTCCCGGCGAAGACCGTCGATCTCGTTCAACAGCTCGTCGGCCCGCGCCGAGTCGCCCTCGCCGTCGGGCCGCAGCGCGATGGAGAGGCCGATCAGCACCACCGAGACGATGGCGAGCACCGCGGCGAAGCGCAGCGGACCGTTGCCGTCGGCCACCAACAGGATCAGCGCCGCCACCGGCGCGAGAGCGACGCCCGCCCAGAAGAGCATGGTCAGCAGTGCGGGTTGACGCCGGGCGTCAGAGGTGGCCGGGGCTGGCATGGATGTGCAGCCTACCCACGTAATCCGTCGGAGGGAACGGGGTCCCCGGGACGCGCGGACGCCCCCGCCCGGTCGAGGGCGGGGGCGTCGAGAGCGCGTGCGGTAGGGGTTCAGCTGGTGGCGAAGGCACCGTCCGAGGAGAAGATCAGGCCCACACTGATCGAGCCGTCGCGCAGCCCGCTCTTGGTCAGCGGCCCGCCCTGGTCCAGCGAGGAGAACTTGCCGACCGACAGCCCGTACGTCTTCTCCAGGCCCGGCTTGCAGAACGGACGCTGCTCGCACTCCGGCGGGCCACCAAGCACGGTCGCGCTACCGGAGCACTTCGCCGCCAGCTCGGAGAGGGTCCGCACGCCGTACTTGTCGGCGAAGGCCTGGGTCACCGCGAAGGCGTTCTGGTCCTGGGCGGCGGCCGGGGTGCCGAAGGTGATGCCCACCTTGTCGCCCTCGGCCTTGAGCGCGGTGACCGTCGTGTTGATGTCCGGCGACGAGATCGGCGGAGGAGTGCCGCCCTTGGCCTTGGTGTTGAGGAACTCGGCCATGGTCGCCGCGTACTCGGGGACGACCTGGATCTCGCCCTTCTCCAGCGCGGGCTCGTAGAGCTCCCGGTTGCCGATCTGCTGCACCTTGACCTGGTAGCCGGCGGAGCTGAGCACGATCCGGTACAACTCGCCGAGGATCTGGCTCTCGGCGAAGTTACCGGCGCCCACAGTGATGTCGCCGCCCGGCCCCTTGGCGATGCCCGCGGTGAGGTTGTTCGCGGACGCGAACTCCTCGGCCGCCACCTTCGGGGTCTTGCGGTCCTCGTTGACGGCCTTGTTGAGCTGGATCAGTTTCGGGGTGTCGAGCGCGGCGGAGACCTTGTCGAGTGCCGCGATCAGCTGCGGGTTGGCCGCCTTGCTGTTGACCGCGGGAATGACGTTGTCGGAGTTCTGGAGCTTCTTGTCGTCCTGCAGAGCGATGAGCTGCTGGCCGGCGACCGGGGCGCACCCGGCGCCGGAGGCGCTGGTCGCGGGTGCGTCGGTGCCGGACGAGCCGGCGTCCCCGCAGCCGGTGAGGAGTGCTGCCCCGGCGACGGCGCTTACCGCCCCGATCGCCAGACGTGTACGTGCGCGCATGTGCCCGCCTTCCGTGTCCCGGCGCGACCCGTCCCGGGCCGGCCGCGTGTCCGACGGGCGATCCTGACTGTCGGCCGCCCGCGAATATCCACCCAACATGCTCCGCAGCCGACCGACAACCTGGGATGGACTTCGTCACCTCATCGTCACCGACCGGACGGGCGGGGGTCGGCGGCTCGACGCAGGCTCACCCGGACGGGTCAGGCGCTCCCGGTGGCATCTGCGGCCCGGGGCCGCCCCGAGCGTTGCCGGCCGCGCCGCAGTGGTTTGGGGGTGACCAGCCGTTCGACACCGCCGAGGACCACCTCGGCGAGCAGGGCCAGCCCGGCCACCAGCACACCGCCGGCGACGATCTGCCCCCCGCCGGCCGCGATACCGATGCCGAAGCCGGTCCGGATGATCTGGCCGAGGCCGCCGCCGTTGACGAAGGACGCCAGCGCCGCGGTCGCGATCACCTGCACCGCCGCGGTGCGGAAACCGGCCGCCAGATAGGGCACCGCGAGTGGCAGCTCCACCCGGCGTAGCAGCTGCCCGCCGGACAGACCCATCCCCCGGGCCGCGTCGCGGGCCTCCGGGTCCACCTGCCGCACCCCGGTGTACGCGTTCGCCAGCAGCGGCGGCACCGCGAAGACGGCAAGTGCCACCACGACCGGGGTCTTACCGAAGCCGCTGGCGAAGACCACCGGCAGGATTGTCAACAGCGCCAGGGTGGGGATGGCAAGCGTGGCGTTGGAGACCAGCACCACGAGGCCGCCGCCTCGACCGAGGTGCCCCAGCCAGAGCCCGAGCGGCCAGGCCACCAGGCAACCGAGCGCCACCGCGAGGGCCGAGATCGTCAGGTGCTCGCCGAGCCGGTCCAGCATGCCGCCCGGGTTGGTCCAGTTCAGCGGGTCGTTGATCCAGGTGATCGCCTGACCGATCGGGTTCGCCGCGACGGTCACCGTGCCCTCCGGGTGGACCAGGGGGTCACCAGTCGGGCGACCAGGATGAGCAGCAGGTCGAGCACGACCGCGAGTGCCACGCAGAGCAGGGCGGCGGTCATGATCTCGGCCTTGTAGAGGTTGTTCTGGAAGCCCGCGAAGATCAACTGCCCGAGCCCGCCGTGCCCGACCAGCACCCCGACCGTGACCAACGCCACAGTCGAGACGGTCGCCAGCCGTACGCCGGTCACGATGCCCGGCAGCGCCAGCGGCAGGTCGATCCGGAACAGCCGGCGCCACCTGCCGTAACCCATGCCCTCGGCGGCCTCGCGAACCTCCGGAGGCACCTGGTTGAGGCCGGCCACCACGTTGCGCACGATCAGCAGCAGCGCGTAGAGGACCAGCCCGACGAGCACCGTGGTCGTCCCGGTGCCCAGGTAGGGGGCGATGAACGCGAAGAGCGCCAACGACGGAATGGTGTAGACCACCCCGCTGACGGCGAGAATCGGGCCGGCGAGCGGACGGACCCAGTACGCCAGCACGGACAACGGCAGGGCGATCAGCACCGCGATCAACACCGCTCGCCCGGTGAGGGAGGCGTGTTCACGCACCGCGGCGAGGATCGTGTCAGAGTTGTCCCGCACGTACTGCCAGGAGAACCAGGGGTTACCCGGGTCGGCCCGGTAGCTCAGGCGGAAGGACATACGTGGACGTTACCCCGGAGGCTGCCGACGTGGCCCAATCCCCTCGCGCGGCGTCGATCTCCCTGACCGGCATCCAGAAGCGCTACCCGAACGGCACCGAGGCCGTCCGGGACCTCAGCCTGGACGTCCGGGCCGGCGAGCTGGTGGTGCTGATCGGCCCGTCCGGCTGCGGCAAGTCGACAGTGCTGCGGATGATCAACCGTCTGATCGAACCGACCGCCGGTCGCATCACGCTCGGCGACGAGGACGTCACCGACGTCGACCCGGTGCGACTGCGCCGCCGCATCGGGTACGTCATCCAGAACGTCGGTCTCTTTCCACACCAGACGGTACGGGCCAACGTGGCCACCGTGCCGGGCCTGCTGCGCTGGCCCAAGGGCCAGACCCGAGCCCGGGTCGACGAGCTGCTCGATCTGGTCGGGCTGGACCCGGCCGAGTTCGGCGGTCGCTACCCGCACGAGCTGTCGGGTGGCCAGCGGCAGCGGGTCGGGGTGGCCCGCGCGCTCGCCGCCGACCCGGTGGTGCTGTTGATGGACGAGCCGTTCTCGGCTGTCGACCCGATCGTCCGGGCCCGCCTCCAGGAGGAGTTCCTCCGCCTCCAGGCCGAGGTGCGCAAGACGATCGTGCTGGTCACCCACGACCTCGACGAGGCGGTCCGGCTCGGCGACCGGATCGCGGTGCTCTCCGAGGGTGGGCACCTGGAGCAGTACGACACACCGGCCGCGCTGCTCGGCGCACCCGCCACCCCCTTCGTACGCGAGTTCGTCGGCGCCGACCGGGGCATCCGCCGGCTGGCGGTCACCCCACTGGACCGCGAGGCGCTGGAGCCGGTGCCCGAGGACGCCACGGCGGACCTGCCCACGGTCGCGGTGGACGGCACCGCGTACGACGCGCTGGCGGTCCTGCTCACCTCGGGCCGGGACCGGCTCCTCGTGACCGATGCCGGCCGGCCGGTGGGCGCGCTCAGCCGACAGCGTCTCCTCGACCTGGGCCGCCCGACCAGCTGACCCCACCCCGGGGCCAGGCTCGACCGGCTCGGGTCAGGCTCGACCGCCCAGGCTGGCGATGCCGATGATCCAGCCGGTGAGGAAGCCGTAACCGGCACCGGCGCTGGCGTCCTGGAGGGCGCCCAGCAGCGACGGTGCCGGGCCGAGCAGCGCCGCCAGCACGGCGGCGAGGCCGCCGGCAAGCACGTACGCGGCCCAGCCCGAGAAGAACTGGCTGACCGGGCCGGGCACCCGCGCGACCTGGGCGGCGGGCAACAGGTAGAGCAGGGCCACCGCGAGGACCACAAGCAGCACGGCCCGCAGGTCGGCGGCGAACAACCCGCCAGCCTGCCCGTCCGCGTCGAGCCGCCAGGCCGGCCACGCCAGCAGGCGCGCGTAGAAGGCGCCGGCCGACCCCGGGTCGGTCAGGGTGGCGGCCCAGCCGGTGTACGCCGGACTGCCACCGATGCCGACAAGCAGCAGGACGGCGAGAGCGCCGGTGCCGGCGGCCGTGCCGTAGCGGCTGACCGGGCCGGAGCGGTGCAGGAACGACGTGATCCGCCCAGGCCCCGAGCCGGTGGCGCGGGTGGACCTGGGCTGCCCCGAGCGGCTCAGTGCTTCATCAGGTAGTCGATGAAGGCGGCCCGCAGCAGCGGCGCCGACTCCTCGTAGCCGTGGCCGGTCAGCTCCCGCCACAGCGCGTTGGCCTCGTCGATCGTCGGGCCGATCGAGTTAGGGGCGCCGTCCAGCACGGTGGCCTCGTCCGCGTTCGGCAGGTGCCGCAGCACCGACCAGTAGAACCCCACGTCCCGCCGCTCCCGGGCCAGGGCGAACGCCCGCTCCCGCAGCTCCTCGGTGGACAGCGCGTCGAGCTCCTGGAACGAGGTTCCGCCGGGGGTGGCGGCAGGTGTGTCGGTCATGTCGCCGAGCCTAACGGTCGAGATCAGCTCCGGCTCGGCGGACGCGACGGGCTCACCGCTCGTCGGTGTCCCACCGCCGTGGGCCGTCCTCCCACCGGGGGTCCCGCCACGGGTCGACGGGTTGCGGCGCGGCCTGGGTCGGCACGGTGGGAGGCCAGTTGTCGACCGGCTGTGGCTGCGGCATGGTCCAGCCCGAGCTGATCGTGCCGTCGCTTACCGGTTCGAGCCGCTCGGGGCCTCCCGGTCGGGGCCGCCCGAGCGTCTCGACAAGCCGGGTCGCCAGCAGCCCGACGCCGAGTGCGGCACCGCCGACCACCCAGTTGCTCAGCGTCCACCCGCGCTCCGGCGCGTACGCCTGGAAGACGGTGACCAGGCCGACCGCCAGCACCATGCCGAACACGCCACCCCGGCGGCCGTACGCGCTGGTGCCGGCGAGCAGCGCCACGCCGATCGCCAGCACCGTCCAGTCCAGCCCCGTGGTGGGCGCCACCGGCCCGGGGTCGTTCGCGGCGAGCAGCACACCGGCGAGAGCGGCCAGCACCGTGGAGACGACGAGCGCGACGGCCGTCACCACGGCGGCCACCGCGCCTCGCCGACGGGCCGGATCGGCGATCGGTCGGTACCGGCCGACGAGCCGGCGGATCGCCCGGATCGCGCCGAACAACCCGCCGAGGACGGCCACCGCGGCGAAGCCGGCGAAGAGGTACCCGGCGCTGCTGGACGGGTCGTAGTCGCCCTGCACCAGCACGGGGGCCGACCGGCGTTCGATGTACACCACGACCGCGGCGGCGCCGGCCAGGCTGGCGGCCCAGCCCGGCACGTGCAGCACCACCACGACCAGCGCCAGCACGAGCCCGCCCACCGCGGCGACCGCCACGGCCGGGCCGATCGACGCCGGCAGGCCCCGGTCACCCTGCTCCGCGTAGTGCAGGGCCGCCGCCACCGCGACCGGGCCGACGGCCAGGTTCGGTGCGGCCGTACGCAGGCTCAGCCCGGCGGCCAGGGCGAGCAGCCCCAGCCCGACCGCGTCGATCAGCAGCGTGCGCAGGTTGCCGTCGCGCACGGCGGCCGGGTCCTCCTGCCAGAGCAACCAGCTCACGGCCGCCAACCCGGCCAGCAGCAGCAGCTCCCACCCCAGGTGTACGCCGATCCGGTCCCGGCCGGGCTCACCGTGGGTGGGGTCGTCGAAGACGTTCTCAAGTACGGCGGCCGGCACCCCCGACGAGGGTTCGGGCGACCGATCCCGGCCCGCTTCTTCGTACCCCATGACGCCGCCTCCCCAGTGGCCGGCCGTCCCCAGTCCGGCGCGCGGACGGACCCTGGGCGGCCCTTGCTCCCCGATCGCAGGCACCGTACCCGCGCCCGCAGCCGGGCGTAACCCCCTGATCAGCGCTGGCCGGGGCGGCTCTCCCGTGGGTCCTGCTCGCGCTCGTCGTCCGGGCGTTCCGGCACGCGGCAGGAACGTTCGAGCCAGAGGGCCGCGCCGACCAGGGCCAGCGAGGCGAGCAGGCCCCCACCGGCGGCCGGTCGGTCGTCGAGCGCGGCGCGGGTGGTCTCCACGAAGAGCCAGCCGGTGAGCCCCGCGTAGAAGCCCGCGAAGATCGCTGCGGCAAGTGCCGACGCCTTGGCCAGCACCACGAAGCGGGCGACCATCAGCGGATTGACCGGGTCCCGGCCCGGCTTGCGCTCGATCCGACCTCGAGTGTTGATCGCGGCGTACGCCTCCAGCACGGCGAGGCCGGCCAGCGTCACCACCGGCAGCCAGGGCAGCCGGGGAATGCCGCTGTAGTAGAGGCTGCTGATCAACAGCCAGGCAGTCGCCGCCGCAGCCAGGCCGGCCACGACCAGGGTCGAGATGCGGGTGGGCCCCATCCGGGACCGATCCGGGCCCGACCCGCGGGGTGGGGGCTTCGCCTGCGTCACGCCGGCCGGTTCCGCTCGGTCATGCCGTCGACTCTAACGCCAACTCCGGCCGGGGAAGCAGTTGCAACGCGTCCTCCGCCGCAGGGCCGGTGGTCAGCAGGTCGGTCAGCCAGCCGTGACCGGGCAGTCGACCGTACGGCTGGATGTCGATCCACGGACGCAGCACGAAGGCGCGCAGGTGCGCCCGGGGGTGCGGCAGGGTCAGCTCCTCCTCGTCGCTGAGCACCGGCTCGTCGTCGTCACCCCAAACCATGATCACGTCCACGTCGAGGGTGCGCGGCCCGAACCGCCGCCGCGGGTCACGGACCCGGCCGGCCGCGCGCTCCGCGTCGCGGGCCCGCTCCAGCCAGTCGCGTGGGGTCGCGCTCTCGTCCTGGGCGAGCACCACCGCATTGAGGTACGCGGGCTGCTCCGTGTCGCCCCACGGTGGAGTCTCGTACACCCCGGAGAGCACGAGCACCGCGTCGCCGAGCGTGGCGACTGCCGTACGCAGGTGCTCCAGGCGGTCACCCAGGTTGCTGCCGAGCGAGAGGAGGGCCCGGGTCACCTGGCACGCGTCCGGGTCATGGTGACGGCCACGTCGGTGAAGGTGTGCGGCACCGGCGCCTCCGGCTTGTGCACGGTGATCGTCGCGGCGTCGACCCGTTCGTCGGAGAGGCAGACCGCGAGGAGCCGGTCGGCCAGGGTCTCGATCAGGTTGACGGGCTCGCCGGTCACCACCGCCACCAGGCTCTCGGCCAGCTCGCCGTAGTGCACGGTGGCGGTGACGTCATCGGTGGCGGCGGCCGGGCCGAGGTCGAGTTCGAGGACGGCGTCGACCACGAAGTCCTGCCCCTGTGCCCGTTCGAAGTCGTACACCCCGTGTCGGCCGCGCGCCCGCAGCCCGGTCAGCTGGATCCGGTCCGTCGTCATCGTCGTACCTCATGCTCGTGATCGTGGTGCGCACGCCGCTTGTCGCGCGCCGGTGCGGCCAGGCGGGGGCTGCCGGTCGCGGCCCAGACGGCGAGTGCGTCGGCGGTGGCCCGCACGTCGTGCACGCGTACGCCCCAGGCGCCCGCGGCGACGGCGAGCACGCTTGTGGCCACGGTGGCCGCCTCCCGCTGGGCGGTCGGTCGCGGCACGCCGTCCGGGCCGGCGAGCAACCCGCCGAGGTACGACTTACGGCTGGCGCCGAAGAGCAGCGGGTAGCCGAGGTCCAGCAGCTCCGGCAGGCGGGCGCTGAGTTCCCAGTTGTGCGCGGCCGTCTTGGCGAAACCGAGGCCGGGGTCGACGACGAGGCGGTCGGCGGCGACCCCGGCGGCCAGCGCCGCGTCGATCCGTTGGGCCAGCTCGGCCCGGACGTCGACCACCACGTCGGTGTATGTGGCCAACTCGCGCATCGCTCGGGAGTGCCCCCGCCAGTGCATCAGCACCCAGGGGCAGTGCGCGTCGCGGACCACGCGGGCCATGTCCGGATCGGCCAGGCCACCGGAGACGTCGTTGACCACCGCCGCGCCGGCGGCCAGGGCCGCCTCCGCGACACGTGCGCGACTGGTGTCGACGCTTACCGCCACGCCGGCCGCGGTCAGCTCGCGGATGACCGGCAACACCCGCTCGGCCTCGGTCGCGGCGTCGATCCGGTCTGCTCCCGGACGGGTCGACTCGCCACCGATGTCGACCAGATGCGCGCCGGCGTCACGCAGACGGACGCCGTGTCCGACGGCAGCGTCCAGGTCGGCGTACCGTCCGCCGTCGGAGAAGGAGTCCGGTGTGACGTTGAGGACGCCCATCACCACCGGGCCCGAGGCCCGCACCAGATCGGTCACGGCTAGACGGTACCGGTCGCGGCGGCGCTGCCGGGCGACCCGGGTCGGCTCCGCGCCACCACCCCTGACGTGCCAGTTAGAACAGGTGTACGATCGGTCATTCGGGCAGCACCGGGCAGGCCCTTCGCGGCTTGTCGCAATCCGGGGCGGCCCGTACGCTTTGGAATTGGCCAGCATCGAGATGGCGAAGCATGGAGGGAGGGCCGAAGCGGGGGAAAACCGCCCAAACCTCGCCACGCTCTGTGGTGAGTAACGAACACAGGGTCAAGAACGCTGCGCCCTGTGGAGCACTTTTCCCGCCAGGTTCGCCTATTGCACCGCCGCGGCATCGCCGGCCGCGTTATGGGGAGGTTCCAGTGATCGCCTTCGAGCTCATGGAGACGGCGTCGTCCGGCGTCGCCCACGCGCTCTCCACCCTGGCGTCGGCTCCGCTCGCCGAGCCGGCACCGAAGGGGATCGACACCAACGGTGTCGTCACCTTCTTCGCCAGCAAGATCGCGCCGATCCTGCTCGCCGTCCTCGGCGTCATCTTCATCGGCCGTGCCAGCCGAGGCGAGATCTCCAAGGTGCTGACCAGCTCCGCGATCGCCATCGTCGGCCTCGCTTTCATCGCCGGGGCGGCAACACTCTTCTTCGTCGGCGATTACCTGATCGACCTGATCTTCGAATAGGCGCGTTCACCAGATGCGGCTGCGCACCGACGACGACATCTACCGGGCCCGCCTGGTCTACCTCGGGCCGCCCGGCTACACCCTTCCGGTCCACCTGCCCTACGCCCAGTACGGGCTCTTCATGCTGCTGGTCCCCCTCTACATGTTCATCCACTGGCTGTTCACGTTGACGGTCGAGCTCTTCCCAGCCTGGGAGATCGCGCTCGCCATCGTGACCACGTCGTTCATCTTCCGGCACGTCGACCCCGATCGGCCGGCGCGGGTGGTCATCCGCACCGCGCTGACCGACTGGCGACGCACCCGGGAGCCGGCCGTCGAGCAGCGCGATCCGCGCCTGGTCGGCAGCCGGATCAGGATTCGGGAGGAGCTGGCATGACCGGACGTATGTCGAACGGTTCGGCGCAGGGCGCGGGCACGGTTCAACCGACGGTCGTCGAGGCGCTCGCATGAGCCGCTCCTCCACGCCGGGTTCCCCGGCCGGCCGCCCGGGCGTGCCGGCCGGTCACCGAGCGCACTCGTTCGACTACACCGAGGACGAGGACGAGGTCGCCCTCGACCCCGCCCTGGTGACGTCGCCCGGCCACGGCGCCGTCGGCGTGTTCCAGGCGCCTCGACCGGTTTCCCGGCGGACGCCACCTGCCGAGCCCACCGCCGTGTCGGCCGGCGAGAACGCCGACATCGACTCCCCCTTCCTGGACCTCTTCGGTGGCGGTGGTCGCCCCGGCACCGCACGAGCCGTCACCGCCGGCCCGAGCACCCGCGAGCAGCCGGGCATCCCGCATCAGCCGCAGGCCGCCAGCCCGGCACCGGCCCGACCGACCCCCGAGCTGGAGCCCCCGTGGACACCCGCCGACCAGCCAGGCGGCAGTGGCCGACCCGTCGAGCCACGACACGGCGGCGGCCACCCGGCCAGCGAGTCCCGGGTGCCGCACCAGGCCGGCGATCGACGGCCCCTGCTGCGTCCGTCCGATGAGCCCGACCCGTCCGCGACCGCCGGCCCCACCCGCCGGCCCGCCAGCACCGCGCCGGGTGGCCGCCCCTCAGCGACGCCCGCGGCCCGACCGGCGCCGCAAACACAGCCCCAGCCCACGGCCACCGCCAGCCGGTCCACGGCTCCGCCGGAGCAGCCGGCGATGATCACATCTACGGATCGGCCAGCTCTCGAGCGCACGGCGCGGCGGGCCACCGACCCGGAGCGACCCCGGAGCACCGGCAACGCGGCCACCGGCAAGGAGGTCGCCGCACCCCGGCAACGCACGACGAGTCGACCGGACCGGCCGATCAAGCCGACCCGGGTTCGGGCCCCGAAGATCAAGTTCGGCGATCGGGATCCGTCGGTCGAGTTGGCCATCACCGAGATCGCCGGCCACCTGACCTTCACACCGAACACCGTCACGGCCTGGTATTGGCTGCCCGAGGTCCGCTGGGCGTTCCGGCCGGACGCCGAGCGCGAGGCGCTGCTGTCGGCAATCTCCGAGCAGTACGCCGGACTGGCCGGCTTCCGACTGCACCTGCGCCGCACCACCCGGCCGTTCCCCGCCGACGAGTGGGCGCGCACCATCGACACCCACACCTCCGCGCCGCTGCCCGACGTGCCCGGCACCACCGGCTGGGCCGATCACCTGGTCGCCGCCCAACGACACCTGATGGCGGTCAACCACGCCGAGGGGCAGACGTACCTGGGTGTCACCTTCGCCCGCCGTTCCCTCGGCGACTCGCTCACCGAACGGCTGCTGCGCACCTTCGGTCGGGGCACCGCCGACGGCGAACGCCGCAAGCTGGGCCGTACCGTCGAACAGTTCGACGAGGTGCTCGGCGCGTTCGGCATGCGCGGGCGGCGGGTCACCGCCCAGGAGCTTGAGTGGCTGCTCTATCGCTCGGTGGCGCTGTGCATGTCGCCGCCGAGCACCCTCTCCCCCGTCACCGACGGGCGCTGGGAACGCGGCGACCTGCTCGCCATGACCGAGCAGGTCGAGCGCTACCGCACTCCGTACGGCTCGACGGTCAAGCTGGTCAACCGGATGACCGGTGAGGAGCGGCACGTGGCCGTGCTCGCCGTCGGTCGGATGGAGCCACTGGAGATCCCGGAGCGACACGAACCCTGGCTGCACTTCCACGAGCGGCTGCCCTGGCCGATGGAGATCTCCACCCGCGTCGACATCCTCGGCTCGAACGACTCCTTCCGCAATCTCGAACACCGGCTGCGGATGATCCGGTCGCAACAGCTCGACTACGCCGAACACGGCATCGACGCGCCTCCCGAGCTGGAACGACTGGCCAAGCGCGCGCTGGTGATCGGTGACGAGATGACCACCGGTCTGCCGGTCGACTCGGCCCGCGCGCACGGCTGGCACCGGATCGCGGTCGGCGGCCGGACCAGGGAGGAGTGTCTGGAGCGGGCCCGCCGGCTCATCCAGCTCTACTCCCGGGAGCTGCGCATCTCGCTACAGCACCCGAAGAACCAGGACTGGCTGGCCCGCGAGTTCATCCCCGGTGAGCCGATCGCCAACACCGGCTACGTCCGTCGCATGCCGGTGCCGTTGCTCGCCGCCGCGCTCCCCCAGGCCGCATCGAACGTGGGCGACCGGCGGGGCGACCTGATCGGCCGGACCGCCGGCACCTGCCGCCGCCCGGTCTTCCTCGACCTGCACTTCCCCATGGAGGTCCGGGAACGCTCCGGGCTCGCGGTCTTCGTCGCCGAACCGGGCGGTGGCAAGTCGACCCTGCTCGGCGCCCTGGGCTACCTGGCCGCCCGCCGAGGTGTCCAGGTGACCCTGCTCGACCCGTCCGGCCCGCTGGCCCGCCTCTGCGCGATGCCCGAGCTGCGGCCGTACTCCCGGGTGTTGAACCTGACCGGCTCTGAGCACGGCACCCTGGCGCCCTACTCGCTCATCCCCACGCCGCTGCGCTCCGAGTTCGGCAGCGGGGCCGCCGGCGACCGGGAGTTCGAGATCGCGGTCTCCAACGCCCGGGCCGAGCGGCGGATGCTGGTCCAGGACATCTGCATGATGCTCGTTCCACCGCAGGTGGCCAGGGAGGCGTCCACCGCCACCCTCTTCCGGCACGCCGTACGCCAGGTCCCCGCCGAGGAGACCTCAACCCTGGACGACGTGGTCAGCTGCCTCGGGCGGCTCGACGACGACGCCGGCAAGGAACTGGCCAACCTGCTGCTGGACACCGCCGAGATGCCACTGGCCATGCTCTTCTTCGGCAGACCGCCGGAAGGGCTGCTCGGTGCCGACGCGGCACTCACCGTGATCACCATGGCCGGGCTGCGGTTGCCCGACCTCAAGATCGAACGCGAGTACTGGTCCGCCGAAGAGGCACTGGCCCTGCCGATGCTGCACACCGCGCACCGGCTCGCCGTCCGGCGCTGCTACGGCGGCTCGATGTCGTCCCGCAAGCTCGTCGGCCTCGACGAGGCGCACTTCATGGAAGGCTGGCGCTCCGGGCGCTCCTTCCTGGTACGACTCGCCCGCGACTCCCGCAAGTGGAACCTCGCCGCGCTCGTCGCATCCCAGAACCCCCGCGACATCCTCGGTCTCGACGTACAGAACCTCGTCTCCACCGTCTTCGTCGGCCGCATCGCCGAGGACACCGAGATCGCCTCCGAAGCACTCCGGCTGCTGCGGGTGCCGGTCAACGACGGGTACGAGGCCACGCTCGCCTCGCTCTCCGCCGCCGACACCAACTCAGCCTCCCGCCTCGGCTTCCGCGAGTTCGTCATGCGCGACGTCGATGGCCGGGTGCAGAAGGTCCGAGTCGACGTCTCGTACGTCGAAGGGCTGCTGGACCACCTCGACACGACGCCCGCCGCGATCGCCGCGGCAGCCGGAGTCCTGCCGAGCATCCCCCTGCCGGATCTGGAGGCGTGACATGGCTAGGGCCTGGGCAAGGACCGTCTCGTTCCTGCTCGCCCTTGGCGTACTGGCCGGGGCCACCCTCACCTGGCCGCTGATCGGTGCAGAGGCCGCAGCCGCCGCACCGCCAGCCGCCCAGGCCCGCGCCGACCTCTGCACGACCGCCGAATGGCAAGCCGACTTCCGCGCCTGCGTAGCAAAGCTGAAGCAGGTCAGTAGAGCGGAAATAGATTGCCGAAAGCCACCTGTACCGTCGGCCCCAGATTCTGGCCTGGCTGGTTGGTTCGCATCTCGTCCGGATTCGTCGAAGCTGCCGGGGCCAAAAGGCATCTACAGCGACTACGGCTACGGCGGTTACGGTTACAACACCTATGACGTCGACGGCGGGTGCGCCTCCACCATCCTCCATCCGGACTACAAGTTCACGACCACGGTCGCCAACGGCGAGCTGATGATCGCCACGGCTGTCGTAGGCGCCTCGAACGCCCTGCGGGAGCGAGCCTGGGATCCCCGCTCTATGTGGGATTGGGCCGACCCACTGGTGGAGAAGGCCACCAAGGCGGTTTACCAGAAGGTCTTCAGCGTCTTCGGGATAGTGACGCTCTGCGTGGTGGGCCTCTACCTGCTCTGGCGCTCCCGCCAGTCGGACATGAGCAATGCGATGACGACGGCAGGGTGGGCACTACTGGTGATGGTGGCAGTCACCGCGTTGGCAGCCTGGCCGGTCAAGTCGGCGAACATCGCCGACGGCACCCTGATCACGTCACTTGGTGTCGTGCACGACGCTATAGGTCCGGCTTCCAAGGACACCCCACCGGACCTGTGCGACGATCCGGATCCTAAGGCCTGCAAGGACAACCGGCCGCCGGCTGTCCGGGCCAGTGACACCGCCACAGAGGCGATGCTCTACCGCAACTGGTTACGTGGAGTGCTCGGCTCCGCGGATAGCGAGACCGCCCGCAAGTACGGCCCTGCCCTCTACGACGCTAAGTCGTTCTCCTGGGAGGAAGCCGAGAAGCTGCGGGCAAACCCGGCCACCCGGCCAGGAACGATTGAGGCCAAGCAGCAGCAGTGGATGACGGTTGCGGAGCAGATCAAGACCGAGGACCCGGAGGCGTACGAGTTCCTGACGGGCACCCGAGACATGGACCGTATCGGCTCTGGTTTCATCGCTGTTCTCGCGGCAGTGCTCTTCGCAATGTTCGACCTCACCGCTTCGGTACTGGTACTGCTTGGGTTCCTGATCTTCCGGTGGGCAGTTATCGCTGCACCGATTCTCGGCACGATTGGTCTCCTTCGTCCGGCTAGCGCCGGGCTGCGCCGGCTGGCCAATGCCGTGGTCGCCGCCGTGTTCAACATCGCCATCTTCGGCACCGGGGCCGCGATCTATCTGTTCGCCGTCGACCTGATCATGAGCACCCCCGCCCTACCGGGTTGGCTTCAGGTGGTGCTGGTCTGGCTCTGCGGGGTGGTCGGATGGCTGCTGCTGCGGCCGTACCGGCGGATCACCCAACTCGGCGGCAAGGACAGCAGCGAAGCAGTCAGCTCGGCGGGGTCCTGGCACCGCCGGTTCTTCCGCGACATGCGGACCGCCGCTCGGCTGGACGTGGCCGAGCCGGGCGGCACCGCCGAACCGATAGGCGGACGTCGACGGTCACCCGATGCCGAGCAGACGCGGCTACGTCCGGAGGCGCGGCGGGAGGATCCGGTCCCGGTGTCAGCCGCCGCTGCCGAGAGCAGGCGAGACGCGGTACGCCCCGACGGTCGAGAGCGACCCGACGAGGCACCGGCAGAGGAGAGCAAGGGTCGCAGCCGCCCGGTCGCTCCGCAGCCCCGACGTCGAGCGCCGGCGACCTGGACCGAGCCGGATGTACCGGCTGAGAACCCGTCGTTCGTGGTCTACCGCCCGGGATCCACCGAGCGAGCACCGGATCGCACCGGACCTCGGGTGCGCTCCGAGGCGAGGTGACGGTCATGCGACGGGCGTTGGAGTTCCTCTTCACCCGGGCGCTGCGGTCCCGGCTGGGCATTGCGCTAGCGATCGGGGTGGTGGTCGTCGGCGTGCTCGGGGCCGCCCGGCTGGTGTCCAGCCCGGTCGACTCCGCCGACGGGTTGAGCAGCCGTCCGGATGGACCGATCATCACCGTGGACCCGACGGCCGGCGACGACGGTCTACTCAACAGCGCGGCCCCGCCGTCACCCGTGACGTCGCCAGGCGCCCGCACGCCGGAACAGACGGCGGACCGCTTCGCGAAGGCCTGGCTGGGCCGCTCGGGGATGACCACTGAAGAGTGGCAGGCTGGCCTACGGCCACTCATCACGCCGGCGCTCAGGGAGAAGTTGAGCGGTGCCGAGCCCGCGAGCGTGCCCGCCGAGAAGGTCACCGGTCCGGCAGCCATGCGAGAGCGGACCGAAACGTTCGTCGAGTTGCTACTTCCCCTTGATGCCGGTGGGCTCCGGCTGGAGCTGGTCACCTCCGACGATGGTTGGCTGGTCGACGTTCTGGACTGGGAGCGGCCATGAACGACATTGGTAGCGCCCGAACCCGCCGCCGGCCTCTCCGGCTCGGTGTGATCGCTTCGGTGGTCACCGGGGTGCTGCTCCTGCTCTGCTGTACCGGCGGGACTGCGGCGTTCTTCCTCACCGGGCTCGGCGGCGACGACGCCGAGAACGGCGACGCCATGGCAAGCATGGAGTGCGGGCCGGTCCGAGCGGTGAACATCGCAGGCAAGCTGCCGCGGTTCACCGAGTACGGCGACACCCAGGTTCGCAATGCCGCGATCATCATCAAGGTCGGCCAGGACATGCGCGTGCCCTCCCGGGGCTGGGTGGTCGCGCTCGCCACCGCGATGCAGGAGTCCGCCCTGCGCAACCTGGCGAACAGTGGGGTGTCCGAGTCCCTGGCCCTGCCGCACGAGGGCGTTGGCGCGGACCACGACTCACTGGGCCTGTTCCAGCAGCGGCCGGGGTGGGGCACCGTCGCCGAACGGTTGACCCCCGCCTATGCGGCCCGCAAGTTCTACGAGAAGCTCGTCAAGGTAGAGAGCTGGGAGGGCCGTCCGCTCACCGTGGTCGCGCAGCGGGTTCAGATCAGCGCATACCCGGACGCGTACGCCAAACACGAAGAGATGGCCAGCCGGCTCGTGGACGCATTGGCCGGTGGCGCCGCTCGCACCGTCGAGATCAACGGTAAGGCGGTGTGCAACGCGGCCGAGCGCGGCAAGATCGCCGCCTCCGGTTGGACCGCGCCGATCCCCGGCGGAGTCGGCTCCGGCTTTCGCACCGCCAGCCGGCCCAGCCACAACGGGGTCGACATCGGCGCGGCCAAGGGCACCGAGATCCGCGCCGCAGCCACCGGTCGAGTACTGGTCTCGACCTGCGACGAGGACCACCGCGGCCGACAGGACTGCAACGTGGACGGGTTCCCCGGCAAGGGGGGCTGCGGCTGGTTCGTCGATCTCCTGCACGCCGGGGGCTACATCACCCGGTACTGCCACATGGTGGTGCAGCCCTTCGTCAAGAAAGATCAGATCGTCACGGCCGGTCAGGTGATCGGGAAGGTCGGCAGCAGTGGCAACTCTTCCGGCCCACACCTGCACTTCGAGGTACACCTGCGCAGCAACCGCAGCGCCTCAGGCGCGGTGAACCCGGTCCCCTTCATGCGCGAGCGGGGTGCCCCGCTGCGCGCCGCCGAGTGAGGGCACCACGGGTATGACCGGACCGATGCCCGACCCGTTCGCCGACCATCCCGACTGGGCACCGCAGCCGCCGCGGCCGCTGGCCATCGTTCCCGCGACCGAGCGGGTCGAACTACGCGGACAGCGGGTGCTGGTCGGGCTGCCAGGAATGGGTTGGCGCGGCGACCTGCGCGCGGACGACCGGGTGGTGCAGAGCGCCCGGACCTACGTGCCGGTGATCCCCGAGCACGAGTGGTACCGGGCGGAGGCCGAACAGGTCGAGGTGTTCGCACCGCTGGTCCCGGTCGAACGGGTGTGGGTGGAAACCGTCGGCAGCCGACCGCAAGCGGACAGCGTTCACACGGGCATCCGATTGGTGTCGCTGGACGGTCCCGCACACCCCGCCCCGACACCGGTCTTTGAAGCGGACGCGGTAACCGGGCGGCGGGTGGTGCACGTCGAGGGCGGGCTGGAGCACCGCGACCTTCGAGCGGTCACCGAGACCTACTCGGGTGCCGAAGGCGACATCTGCGTGCGAATCACACCGGAGGTCGAGTGGTACCGCTGGGCCTGGCGTGGCCAGTCCCCCACCACACTGGAGGTGCCGGTTCACCTCTTGTGGATTGAGTAACGTCAGCTAGCCTGCATGCCGCCACATACCCGCCAACCGTCGTCATCCTCGATGACGGTGAACGTCCAATCCTCTCGGCGACTGCTCCGGACCACGCCCTCGGCGGACCCGGAAATGGTCAGCGTGGTGCTGACCGACTCTCCGTCAGCAGAGGGCGTGCGGATCAGTGCGCCCCAACTGATTCGCACAGTGACCCCGAACGCGGCCTCTCTCTGCTCAATTTCATCTCTCAGGTCCCGAACAACCTGCAGGTCTGCCAGGCTCTCGCATGTGAAGAGGCCAGCTCTTGTGTCATTGCGATCCACGAGGAACGCGCGCAGATAGTTGTCCACGACCACATCAGGAGCACTGCGGTCGGGCGTCGAGGCGCGGTTGTACCAGACGTAGGCCGTTGAAACCCCGCCGAGGCAGAGCAGGGCCAGCACGCCAGCGACGACCGTGAGCACCGTCCGCATCCGACGGCGGGGCGGCTGCGGTGCCGGCGTGGCCGGGGCGGGCGGCAGCTGCTCGGACGGTGTCCGCTGGGCCGGTACGCGGGAGACCTGGGAACCGGCGGGGGGCTGCACTGATTCCACCTCCTGAAGTTATCGGCTGGACGCTCCGGAGCCAATGCCTCAGATCCAGCGGATCGTGACGGACCCCTCTCCGCTGGTGAGATCCACGACAACACCGGCGCAGCGCCGGGGCACCTCCCGGGGGTGCGCCCTCGGCTGGGATACCGTCTCTGCTTGGGGAGGGGTTGCCAACCTCGGGCAGAGGGGGTGGACGCGGTGGCCGGTCCGAAGGCTCGCACGAACCGCGCCGCAGCCCTGCATCGTCGGGCTACGGCCGTCGCGACCGCAGCTGCCGGGATCCTGGACGAGACGCGGCCGGCTCCGGCTGACCAGCGCCGTCAGTACGAGGTGGCCGATCGGCTCCGGACGGCTGCCGCGATGGTGGCTCCGGGTTGGTCTGGCGCGGCACTGGACTCGCTCACCGTGGACTCGCCGGCGGGTGATGGTCCGCCGCTGTTCGTTCGGGTCGGCACTGCGGCGCCGTTGGATGACGCTCGCTTCCCCGCGCTGGTGCCTCTGGTCGGCACCGGTCACCTCAGCGTGGACGCTGACGCTCGGGAGCTTCGGGTGGCGGGGTTGCTCCGGGCCGTACTCCTGCGGTTGTTGGGTGCGGCACCGGCGGGTTCGCTGCTGGTTCGCGCGGTGGATGCCACCGGGGCGGCGTTGACGCCGTTCGGGGCCCTCGCGGACGCTGGTCTGCTGCCGCCGCCAGCGGTGGACGTGGCGGGTCTGCGTGCGGTGTTGACCGAGGCGGAGCAGTGGGTCACACCGGGTGCGAGCGGGCGGCGGCGGCGGCACGATCGGACGTTGTTGCTGGTGGTGGCCGCGTTGCCGGAGTCGACCAGCTCGACCGACCTGGCGCGGATCGAGGCGTTGGCCGAGCAGGGGCCGGCCGCTGCTCTGCACCTGGTGGTGGCGGGTTGGCCTCCGGCCGGCCCGTACTCGGCCCGGGCACCGCTGCCGCGCACCACGCCGCTGGCGCTGCGTAATTCGTACGCGCTGCTCGGTGACCCGCCGGGGGCGTCGTTCGCCGGGCCGGGCGCTGACCCGCCGGGCGGTCTGAACTCGCCGGTCTTCGTCGAGTCGGATCCGCCGGCGGAGCTTGTCGATACGGTCTGTCGGCGGCTCGCCGAGCAGGTGGAGGCGGGTTCCCGGTTGGCGTTGGGTGCTCTGCTTCCGCCGACTGGTGAGCGGCTGTGGGAGTCGGACTCGGCCGACGGGTTGACCACGACGGTCGGCGATGCCGGGGGCCGGTCGGTGCCGTTGGGCTTCACCGAGTTGACCCCGCACTGGCTGGTGAGTGGCCGGTCCGCAGCGGGCCGTGCGGCGTTCCTGACCACCGCGCTGCTCGGCCTGGCCGCCCGGTACAGCCCGGACGATCTGGCGTTCTACCTGGCGGATCTCGGCGACGGCGAGTCCTTCGTGGAGTTTTTGCAGACCGAGCGGGACCGGTCGTGGGTTCCGCAGGTGCGCGCGGCCGCGATGGCAGCGGACCGGGAGTACGTGCGGGATCTGCTCGAGGAGTTGACGGCCGAGGTTCAGCGGCGTGCCGAGGCGGGCGCGCGGGCCGGCGGGCAACGCTTCGCGGAGTTGCGTCAGCACCAGCCGCTGCCACGGATCGTCTGTGTGGTGGACAATGTGCCGCTGCTCTTCGCTGAGCGGGACCGGCTGGCCACCGAGGTGGCGGCGAGTCTGGATGGTCTGGCCCGCGCCGGTCGGGCGTACGGCGTGCACCTGGTGTTGGCCGGCGCGGGCGAGCTGGGGTTGAGCACCCGTGCCGATGCCGGTCATCGGGATTCGGTGCTCGGGCAGTTTCCGGTTCGGGTGGCGCTGCCGGGAGGCAGTCCGGTGCTGGAACCGACGAACGACTCGGCGGCCGGTCTGCCGGTGGGCAGCGCGGTGGTGAACACGGCTGGCGGGCTGGGCGGCCCTCGGGGTGCGATCCGGGGTCACGAACGGTTGATCCGCCACCCGGACCCGCAGGACCATCCGGAGGTCGTGGCGGAGCTGCGGCACGAGTTGTGGGAGGCCCGACCGTCCGGGTCGGTGCCGCCGGTGGTCTTCGCGGGTTGGGCCCGGCCACTGCTCGGCAACGATCCGCGCCACCGGGCGGCCATGACGGGGCAGGCGCACGGGCCGGCCGCTCTGCTGGGCCGGGCGGTGGGCGTGGCCCGCTCGACTGTCGCCGTGCCGTTGGGGCCGGCCGCTGGACGCAACCTCGCGGTGCTGGGCTCGGGCACCGCCGCGGGCGGGCTGTTGGCGACGGCGGCGCGGAGCACTGCGGCTCACCACCCACCGGGCGGCGCCCGCTTCCTGGTGGCGGCACCGGACCCGGGTGCCCGGGCGTTGGCGGAGGCGTTGACGGCCGAGTTGGCGACCCGGCATTCGGCCGAGATGATGGATCTGCCCACGCTGCTCGCGGACGAGGCCGACGAACTGCCGACGTATCTGGTGGTGTTCGGGCTGGACCGGCCGGGTCCTCGGGAGCTGCCGGTGGACCGACTGCGGTCACTCCTGCGGGACGGGCCTCCGGCGGGGAGACACCTGTTGGGCTGGTGGCGGGCGGTGCCGCCGTTCGCCGCGTTGTTCGAGCCGGCGGGCGAGGTCGACAAGCTGGCCGCGGTGGCGGTGCTCGACGTGCCGGTCGCGCAGCTCACCGCGGTCTTCGGTCGGCCGGTCGAGTGGCAGACGCGCCCCGACCGGGCGGTGCTCTGGGACGGCCCGGACGAGCGGGGCACAGTCCTGGTGCCGTTCGCCGACGAGGCCGGCTGATCGGGTGGCGCGCGTGGAGGGTGTCGAGGTGAGTCCGAACGCGACGGCGACCGGGCCGGGGCGGCAGCGGGCCGCTGCGGCGACCGGGGACGCCAACCTGCCGTCGGCCGGGCCCGGCGCGGCCTGGGTGGAGTATCTTGCGGCCGCCCGCCAGTTGGACGGGGTACGCCGTAGCGCGTCCGCCGCCGCCGGTGAGCAGGCCCGGTCGGCGGAGGCCGCCCGGGAGGAGCTGACGGTGGTCCGTACCGGGTTGGCGAGTCAGCAGGAACGGCTGCGTGAGTTGGGCGTACCGGCGATCTCCCTGGTGCCGTCGCCACCGGAGCTGACCGAGGCGGCCCGGTCGATGGCGGGTGGTCCGGCGGCCGTGCTGGCGGCGTTGCGGGCCGGGCGAGGCTGGGCCGAGGCCGCCGACGCAGCGCTGGCGGCACGCCGCGGGTTTCGGCCGGGGTCCTGGCCCGCGCGACCCCGCAACCTCCTGGTGTACGGGCCGTTCGCGCTGCTGGTGCCGTTGATCCAGGTCGTGGTTCTGGCGACGACGGGGGTGGGACCGGCAAGTGTGGCGGCGCTGATCTGCGGGCTACCGATGCCGGCGGTCGCGTTCGTGGCCGGCTGGATCGGGATCGGGCGGTTGTTCCGGGTCGGCCCCGCCGAGCGGTTGGAGCGTACGGTGCGCTTCGGCGCGTTGGTGTGTCTGGTGCCGGCGGTGCTGGCCACGGCCGGCCTGCTGCTGGCCCTGCTGGCGGGCTGATCAGCGGGGGATGATCAGCGCCATCGCCTCGGCCCGCGACTTGGAGTCCGTCTGCAGGATGCCGCGTACGGCCGACGTGATGGTCTTGGCACCGGACTTCTGGATGCCGCGCATCGCCATGCACATGTGCTCGCACTCGAGCACGACGACGACGCCGCGTGGTGCGAGTTTGCTCATCAGCAGGTCGGCGACCTGGGAGGTGAGCCGCTCCTGCACCTGCGGCCGGCGGGCGAAGACCTCGACGAGTCGGGCCAGCTTCGACAGGCCGGTGATCCGCCCGTCGGGGCCCGGGATGTAGCCGATGTGCGCGCTGCCCCGGAAGGGCAGCAGGTGATGCTCACAGAGGCTCATCACGTCGATGTCCCGGACGATGACCAGCTCTTCGTGGTTGGCCTCGAAGGTGGTGCTGAGCACCTGGGCCGGGTCGACCCGAAGGCCGGCGAAGAGCTCGGCGTACGCGCGGGCGACCCGGGCCGGGGTCTGCTGGAGCCCGTCGCGGTCCGGGTCCTCGCCGACCGCGATCAGGATCTCGCGGACGGCCTTCTCGATCCGGCCGAGGTCGACGGCGTCCTCGACGGGGCGGCCGGTCAGCTTGCCGCTGATCAGCCGCGCGGCGACGTAGTCCAGCTCGTCGTCGCCGTCGGGTTCGGTCGCGGAGACGGCCAGCTCCCGGTGCGGGGAGCTGGCCGTCGGGTCGTTGCTCAGTGCGTGCCGTCCGAGTTGTTGGACGATGCCCCGCCACCGACCGACGCCTGCGCGCCGTCAGCCTGGGCCTGCGCCTTGAGCTTGTCCTTCTCCGCAGGGGTGAGCACGGGCGGCTCGGTGGACGGCTGGCGCTTGCCGAAGCCGTTGTACGGCGCCAGCGGCGGACGCTTGACCACCCGGGAGCAGATCCGCGCCATGTCGGCCGTGGAGAGGGTCTCCTTCTCCATCAGCTCGAGCACGATGTTGTCCAGGACGTCCCGGTATTCCACCAGGATCTCCCAGGCCTCGTCGTGCGCCAGCTCGACCAGGGCCCGCATCTCGCCGTCGATCTCGGCGGCCACCGAGTCCGAGTAGTCCCGCTCGTGGCCCATGTTGCGGCCGAGGAACGGCTCGTCCCCGCTGGTGCCGTACTTGATCGCGCCGAGCTTGGAGCTCATGCCGTACTGGGTGATCATCGCGCGGGCCAGTTGGGTGGCCTTCTCGATGTCGTTGCCGGCACCGGTGGTCGGCTCGTGGAAGACCAGCTCCTCGGCGGCCCGACCGCCGAGCGCGTACGCCAGGGTGTCGATCATTTCTGCGCGGGTCTGGGTGTACTTGTCTTCGGTCGGGAGCACCAGGGTGTGGCCCAGCGAGCGACCACGGGACAGGATCGTCACCTTGTGCACCGGCGCGGCGTGCGGCAGCGCCCAGGCGACGAGCGCGTGCCCACCCTCGTGGTACGCGGTGATCTTCTTTTCCTGGTCGCTCATCACGCGGGTCCGTCGCTGCGGACCGGCGATGACCCGGTCGATCGACTCTTCGAGCGAGTCGTTGGAGATCGCCCGCTGCTCCTTACGGGCGGTCAGCAGGGCCGACTCGTTGATCACGTTGGCCAGGTCGGCGCCGCTGAAGCCCGGGGTACGCCGTGCCACCGAGTCGAGGTCGACGTCGGGGGTGAACGGCTTGCCCTTGGCGTGCACCCGCAGGATGGCCTTGCGGCCCTCCATGTCGGGGGCGTCCACCGGGATCTGCCGGTCGAACCGGCCCGGGCGCAGCAGCGCCGGGTCGAGGATGTCCGGCCGGTTGGTGGCGGCGATCAGGATGACCCCGCCCTTGGTGTCGAAGCCGTCCATCTCGACGAGCAGCTGGTTGAGCGTCTGCTCCCGCTCGTCGTGGCCGCCGCCCATGCCGGCGCCACGGTGCCGGCCGACGGCGTCGATCTCGTCGACGAAGACGATCGCCGGGGCGTTCGTCTTGGCCTGCTCGAACAGGTCGCGGACCCGGCTGGCGCCGACACCGACGAACATCTCCACGAAGTCGGAGCCGGAGATGGAGTAGAAGGGCACGCCGGCCTCGCCGGCGACCGCGCGGGCCAGCAGCGTCTTGCCGGTGCCGGGCGGGCCGAACAGCAGCACGCCCTTCGGGATCTTGGCGCCCAGGGCCTGGTACTTCGCCGGGTTCTGCAGGAAGTCCTTGATCTCGTGCAGCTCCTCGACGGCCTCCTCGGCACCCGCGACGTCCGCGAAGGTCGTCTTCGGGGTGTCCTTGGTGATCATCTTGGCCTTGGACTTGCCGAAGTTGAGCACCCGGGAGCCGCCGCCCTGCATCTGCGACATGAAGAACAGCAGCAGAAGCACGAGCAGCGCGATCGGCAGCAGGTTGACAAGCAGGCTCACCCAGATGCTGTCCGAGGAGACCTTGGTGTCGGCCGGGCCGGTCACCCGGTTGGCCGCCTTGGCGTCCAGCACCTCGTTCCAGATCTGGTCGCCAGCCTGGTACGGGAACTGGGCCTCGATCTTGTTGGTCTCGGTCTTGCCGAACTTGGTCTTCTGGGCCAGGTCAAGTTGGAGCGTCTGCTCCTTGTCCTGGAAGACCGCCTTGTTGATCTTGGCGGTGTGCAGCTGATCGAGCGCAACGGAAGTGTCCACCCGGTGGTAGCTGGGACCACTGGTGAACAGTTGACTGAGCACAACGGCGCCGAGGATGACCAGGATGATCCAGACCACCGGTCGGCGGAAGAAACGCGTACGTTCCATACTGTTGTCGAGCGCCGGGGCGCCCGCATCCTCCTGATCGACGTCCTGACCGTCTGATGGTGTCGCCGCGGTGAGCGGCGGCCGGAGCCGCCGTGCGGGCCGGCCTCGACCCCGAGGCGCGAAAACTGCCGCGCCGCGGTCATTCGACGGTACACCGTGTACGCGAGGAGTGAGCTTGCGAGCCCCGCAGTCATACACAATCACAGCGGTGTACGCGAGGAGTGAGCTTGCGAGCCCCGCAGTCGTGCACCTTCGAAAGACCGGGTACGCCAACAGCGAACCTGCGAGCCCGCACACTCGGCGCGCCTTCGACATCGACGACACGCACCATGGGCAGGCCCACCAGCCCCGCAGCCAACGTACGGCGAGCCCGGGTGGAAGCCGGCGTGGCGGGGAGTCCGGCTCGGCCACCCGAGCGCCGGTCACGCGATCGAGGGGTTCGAGCGCGGAGTAACCTCCGGGCCACCGTGGTACACGGTAACCGCATCAGCTGAGAGCGCGCTGAACGTCGGCTTGATGAATGCCGATGCGAGTCGGGCTCATGCCGGGCGATGGGCCAGCCCGGGTTCGGGCCCGTCGTCAGGAGCGGGCGTAGACCTCGGGCTTGAGCACCCCGACGTACGGCAGCTCCCGGTAGCGCTCACCGAAGTCGAGGCCGTACCCGACCACGAACTCGGTGGGGATGTCGAAGCCGACGTACTTCACTCCGACCGGCACCTTCACCGCGTCCGGCTTGCGGAACAGGGCGACCACCTCGACGCTCGCCGCCGAGCGCGACTCGAGGTAGCGCAGCAGCCAGGAGAGCGTGAGCCCGGAGTCGACGATGTCCTCGACGACGACCACGTGCCGACCGGCGATGTCGCGGTCCAGGTCCTTCAGGATGCGGACGACCCCGGAGGAGGTCGTGCCCTGGCCGTAGGACGAGATGGCCATGAAGTCGAGCTCCGCCGGCGGGCCGTTACGGCCCAGCGCCCGGGCGAAGTCGGCCATGAACATCACCGCGCCCTTGAGTACGCACACCAGCAGCAGCCCGTCGCCCACGTGGGCGTAGTCGGCGGAGACCTGCTTGGCCAGCTCCGCCGTCTTCTCGCGGATCTGCGCCTCAGAAATGATCACGTGGTCGATGTCGGCGTCGTACCAGGAGCCGTCAGCCATGACTCCTAGCCTGCCGTACGTCGGATGGCCTCCGTCGGCGGGGCCGCACCTTTTGGCGCGGTCCCGCCGAGGATTTTCTGGGCAAACAACGCTTAACACATCAGTTGGTGCGGGACCGCCAGCGACGACCACCGTCGCTTGGCTTCCAGTCGGCCGAATCGTGGCTGTCGGCGGTGAGCCCGGCGGCCGAGGCGGCGACAAGCAGGACGAGGAACAGGAGGAAGAGCAGGAACTCCATGGCGGCGCTCACTTTCGCATGGTTGCTGTCGGTTTCGCCGCCGGTGCGCACCGGACTGAGACAAGTCTGCGCCCACTCGAACCGACCGGACAGTGGCAGGAATGCCATTGGTCATCGATTTCCTGCCACCTGTCGGGTTACCCTCGTCACATGCTGCGTTCGGTTGCCGTACTCGCCCTCGATCAGGTCGCGCCCTTCGAGCTCGGCGTGCTCGCCGAGGTGTTCGGCACCGACCGCACGGCTGACGACTTCCCCGCCTACCGCTTCCAGGTGTGCAGCCCGGACGGCGCTCCGGTGCGTACCTCGTCCGGCTTCCACCTCACCCCACACGCGGACCTCGGCCCGGTCGACGAGGCCGACCTGGTGGCCATCCCCGCGCACAGCCAGGGCACAAGCGTCCCCGGGCCGGTGCTGGACGCGCTACGCCGGGCCGACGCCCGCGGCGCGCACCTCTTCAGCGTCTGCTCCGGAGCCTTCCTGCTCGGCGAGGCCGGGCTCCTCGACGACCGCGAGTGCACGACCCACTGGCGGTACGTGGACGAGCTGCAACGGCGACACCCGCGCGCCCGGGTGCGCTGCAACTCGCTCTACGTCCAGGACGGTCGGCTGCTCACCAGCGCCGGCACGGCGGCCGGCATCGACGCGTGCCTGCACCTGATCCGCCAGGAGCACGGTTCGGCCACCGCGACCCGGCTGGCCCGGCGGATGGTGGTCCCGCCGCATCGCGACGGCGGCCAGTCCCAGTACGTGGAGGCGCCCATCCCAAGGGCGCCCGAGGCCCCGACCCTGGAGCCGGTGCTGGAGTGGCTGATGGGCCACCTGGACCGGTCGATCACCGTGGAGGAGTTGGCGGCCCGCGCCGGCATGGCGCCCCGCACGTTCGCCCGCCGGTTCCGCGCCGAGACCGGCACCACCCCGCACGACTGGCTCACCAACCAGCGGGTGCTGCTCGCCCGGCGGCTGCTTGAGGAGACCCCGTTGAGCGTGGAGGCGGTCGCCGACCAGTCCGGCTTCGGCGACGCCGCCGCGTTGCGCCACCACTTCACCCGCCGGGTCGGCGCCACCCCGCACAGCTACCGGACCACCTTCCGGGACCGGGCACACAGCGGCTGAGCCAGGGTCTCAGCCGACGACGACGGGGGCCAGCCGGTCGGCCCGGCGAAGCACCCGGATGCCGCCGGGCAGGTCGGTCGGGCCCTGACCGTGCCAATCCGTCACCAGGGCGTCCAGAGCAGCGACGTGCCGGTGCGACAGGGCACCGGGCAGCGCGCCCAGCTCGCGGGCCCAGGAGTGCAACACCCGGCCGCGTACGGCGGGGGCCAGGCCGAGCAGCGCCGGCACGGACAGCGCGTCGTCGGGGCGCCGGGCCGCCGCCAGCGCCGTCCCGGCCAACTCGTCGAGCGCGGCGTTGTCGGCGGCCACCAGCCGGGCGGTACGCGCCAGGTTGTCCACCACACCCGGGCCGAGCGCCCGCACCAGCGCCGGCAGCAGGTCGGCCCGCACCCGCGACCGGGCGTACGACGGGTCGGTGTTGTGCGGGTCCTGCCACGGAGTCAGACCGAGCGCGACGCAGGCGGCGCGTGTCTGCTCCCGACCGATCTCCAGCAGCGGGCGCAGCAGCGGCACCCCGCCCAGATCCCGCCGGGCGGGCATCCCGGCCAGCCCTCGGGGGCCGGCGCCCCGGGCGAGCGCGAGCAGCACCGTCTCCGCCTGGTCGTCGCGGGTGTGCCCGGTGAGCACCGCGACGGCGTTCTGCTGCCGCGCCACCTCGGTCAGCGCCTGGTAGCGGGCCTCGCGGGCAGCGGCCTCCGGCCCGCCGGGACGCCCGGCTACCTCCACCCGGACCACCGTCGCCGACGCGAACCCGACCTCCCGCCCCCAGGCGGCCACCGCCTCGGCACGCTCGGCGGAACCGTCCTGCAGGCCGTGGTCGACGCTGACGAGCGCCGCGGTGCGGCCCAGCCGGGGCGCCACGAACACGGTGGCCGCCGCGAGCGCGAGCGAGTCGGCGCCCCCCGAACAGCCGACCAGCACCGGACCGCCGGACGGCAGGCCGGTCAGGGCGCGGCGGACCGCCACCCGGACGGCGGCCACCGGCGGAGCGAGCGCGGCCACCGGCGGGTGGTCAGCCAGCGGCCGGGATGGTGCCGGCCGAGCCGTGCACCCGGGCGACCCAGGCGTCCGGGTCGCCCAGCTCCGAGAGTCGAGGCAGGGTCAGCGGCGAGTTGAAGATCGAGTTGAAGCCGTCCATGCCGACGCGTTCCACCACCCCGTGCACGAACTTGCGCCCCTCGGCGTACTGGCGCATCTTGACGTCCACGCCGAGCAGCCGGCGGATCGCCTTCTCCAGCGGGTTGCCCGCCTCCCGGCGTCGGTTGAACGACGCCCGGATCCGCTCCACGCTCGGGATCACCTGCGGGCCGACGCCGTCCATCACGAACTCGGCGTGCCCCTCCAGCAGGGTCATCAACGCGGTGAGCCGGTCCAGGACGGCCCGCTGCGCCGGGGTCTGCACGATGTCCAGCACGCTGGTGCGGCTGTCCTGGTCACGGACCGCCTCGGACAACGTGGCCACACCACGCCGCAACCGCTCGACGAGGTGCTCGCTGCCGCTGGACGAGGCGTCGACGAACGCCTGCACCTCGCTGAGGAAGTAGGCCCGCATCCACGGCACGGCCGTGAACTGGGTGCGGTGGGTGACCTCGTGCAGACACACCCAGAGCCGGAAGTCCCGAGGATCGGCGCCGAGCTTGCGCTCCACCTCGACGATGTTCGGCGCGACCAGCAGCAACTGGCCCGGCTCAGCCGAGAAGACCTCGTACTGCCCGAGCACCCGCCCGGAGAGGTAGGCCAGCACCGTGCCGGCCTGCACTCCGGTCAGGCGGGAACCGATCGCCTCGGTCAACGCGCCCGGTTGCTTGTCGCCGGAGAGCCGACTCATCAGTGGGGTGATCACCTCACGGAGGCCGGCGATGTTCGTCGCGGCCCAGTCACGGCGATCGACCACCCGCACCGGTGGGTGCGACACCTGCGCCCGCAGGCCCGTGTAGTCGGCCACGTGCCCGGCCGCCTCGTCGGTCAGCCGGCGCAGGTCGCCGACCACGTCGGTGGCTTCGGCGTACGACACGCGGGGGCCAGACTTGCTCAACGCCCCCGCGGTAGCGGCGGCCAGATCCCAGTCCACGAACTGCGCCATGAACCCACCGTACCCGCGCCGCGACACCCCGGCCCCGGGTCGCGCCCTCGATCGACGCCGATGGCGTTCGCGGCACCCGGCCCGGCGACGGTCAGCCGCAGCCGCAGCCGGCAAGCGCGGCGGCGATCCGGTCCAGCGCCGGCTGGGCGGTCTCCCGGTCACCCGGCACCTTGTCGGTGAGCACCGCGAAGGCCAACAGCCGGCCGTCGGCGGTGGTGACCAGGCCCGCGATGGAGTGCACGCCGGTCAGGGTGCCGGTCTTGGCCCGGACGCTGCCCGCGCCCGCAGCGGTGCCCGCGGCGTTGCGGTAGCGCTCGTTCAGGGTCCCGGACCAACCGCCCACCGGCAGACCACCGAAGACGCCGGCCAACTCCGGGTGGTCCGGACTGGCGGCCAACCGGACCAGGTCGGTCAGCAGCGACGGGCTGATCCGGTTACGGCGGGACAGACCGCTGCCGTCGGAGACGCTGATCTCGTCGGCGGGAAGGCCCAACTCGGCCACCTCGGCGTCCATGGCGGCGGCGCCACCGTCGAACGAGGCGGGCTGGTTGCGGGCGAGCGCGACCTGTCGGGCGAGCGCCTCGGCCACCAGGTTGTCGCTCTCGCTGATCATGACGTCGACGAGCCGGATCAGCGGCGGAGACTGCACCACACCCAGCTCGGTGCCCGGTGCCGGGTTGGCGCCGGCCGCCGCCGGAGCCGGAGCCGTGCCCCGCTTCACGGTGTCGGTCGGCACCCCGAGCAACCGGGCGAACGCCTTGCCGGCGGCGATGTCCGGCTCGGCGAACCGCGGGGCGGACCCGTGTTCGACGCCTGGGTCCGTACGCGCGCCGTCGGTCATCAACGCGGTCACCGCGCCGCCCGACCCCCCGGTGGGGATGTCGTCGTCCCAGCCAGGGCCGTAGACCGGGCCGGAGTAGAGCGAGCCGTCGACGGTGACACTCGTCGGGGGTGTGCCGCCGAGCGCGGTACGCACCTGCGCGGCAAGCTCGTCGAGGCGCGCCGCACCCGGGTAGTAGCCCTTCTTGTTGATCGAGAGGGTCGGGTCGCCGCCACCGACGATCACCACCTCACCGGCCTTCGCGCCGGCCACCGCACGGGTGGGAATCCGGTAGCCGGGCCCCCGGGCCGCAAGCACGGTCACGCCGGTCGCCAGCTTGGTCACCGAGGCGGGGACCGTGCCGTCGTCCGCCCCCTTGGCGAACAGCGTCTGACCGGTGATCACGTCGGCGACCGAGACGTTCACCCGGTCACCAAGGGTGGCGACACCGACAAGTGGGTCGAGCACGGCGCGAACCCCGTCCGGGGTGGGCACCGGAGCGTTCGAGTCGGGGCCGGCAAGCACGTCCGCCGGGGCGGGATCCGGGGTCACGCCGGCCGCCTTCGGCCCGGACCCGGCGTCGTCGCCAAGCCACCCGGCGACCGGGCCGGGACGGGTGACCACGACTCCGATGCTGGCGAGCACCAGCAGGAGCACGGCCGCCAGCACCACCGGCAGCCGTCTCCGGCGGCCGGGCGCAGCGGGTGCGGCGGGTGCGGGTTCCGCGCCTGCCGGCAACGCGGAGATCGGCGGGCCCAACGGAGGGACCCCGCCGGGGCCGGGGGCGGCCGACCCGGGATCGAACGACGGGCTGAGCGGCGCGGGGCTGACCGGGACCGTGGCACTGCCGCGCGGCGGGCCGCTCACCGGCCGCTCACCGCCGGTTGTCGGGAAGTGACCAGTGTTCGGTGTGGGCGACGCCGGGCCGGCCGGTGGGCGCCAGGGCAGCGGCGGGGGCCGCTCGGGCACCGTCTCCGCCGCCGGGTTCGGTGGCTCGGGAGCCCGTGGGAGGTGGGCCTCCGGCACCGGGACCCGCCCCTTGGCGCTGCCGGAGCCGGATCGTCCGGTACCGTGCGCGGAGCCCCCGTCCGGGCGGTAGTGTGAATCTTCCCTCCCCACGACCCCCTCCTCCCCCAGCGAAAATCGGCTTGGGTGACACTACTTCGGTCCGAAGACTATGCGGCGGCCGGAGTCGGCGGGTGGGCATTCACCTGTCCGGGGGGCCGCCATTGGTTCCGTTAGCCAGCGTGGGCAGACGAGGGAGCGTGCAGATGGATTTCGACGTGACGGTTGAGATCCCCAAAGGTCACCGGAACAAGTACGAGGTGGACCACGCGACCGGCCGGATCCGGCTGGACCGCACCCTCTTCACGTCCACCCAGTACCCGGCCGACTACGGGTTCATCGAGGGCACGCTGGGCGAGGACGGCGACCCGCTGGACGCCCTCGTGCTGGTCCCCGAGCCGACCTTCCCGGGCTGCCTGATCCGCTGCCGCACCATCGGCATGTTCCGGATGACCGACGAGAAGGGCGGGGACGACAAGGTCCTCTGCGTGCCCTACGAGGACCCCCGCCAGGAGCACCTGCGCGACATCCACCACCTGGGCGAGTTCGACCGCCTGGAGATCCAGCACTTCTTCGAGGTGTACAAGGACCTGGAGCCCGGCAAGTCGGTGGAGGGCGCGACCTGGGTCGGCCGCACCGAGGCCGAGGCCGAGATCCACGCCTCCTACCAGCGGGCCAGGGACGCCGAGGCGCGCGGCGAATCCACCCACTGACGACAGCTGACGCACCGGGCCCGAGGGTCGCTCAACCGAGCAACCCTCGGGCCCGGTCGTACAGGTCGAGCACCGCGCAGGCGATCGGCACCACGGCGACCACCAGGGCCGTGTCGGTGAGGTCCGCGACCCTCCCGAGGTACGGCGAGACCGGCCGGCGGGCGTACCCGGTACCGCCGGCGACCGCCACCAGGGCCAGCGCCGCCCCGCCCAGGACCAGCACCAACCGACCGGCCTCGTCGGCCCGGCCGACCAAGATCGCACCAAGCACCGCGTAGCCGGCCAGCCCGGCGAGGACGGTCGGCACCCGGTGTCGCAGCGCCACGAACAGCCGCGAGCGCAGCAGCAGCACGGCCGACGTGACCGCCACCAGCACCCGACCGGCTGTGCCACCGGCGACCACGAGGACGACGGCGGTGGCCACCGCCAGCAGGGCGTGGCCGATGAGCATGCCGGTGAGCATCTCCTCGGTGCGGATCACCGCCGCGTACACCCGGCCCCGGTCGGGCAGATCCCGGGCCCGCTCCGGCTCCTCCACCGGAGTCGAGGCCGGCAGGGTGACCGGCGGCAGGGGCAGCTTGCCCAGCCGGATGGCCAGCAGCGGGATCACGCCGACGGCGAAGACCAGCGCACTGAGCACCACCGCCGCCGTACCGGCGGTGGTCATCAGCAGCCCACCGAGCGCCGCGCCCGCGCCGATCAGGCCGACCGTCACACCGGCCACGAAGACCCGCAGCCGGCTGGCCACCCCGAGAAGCCCGATCAACGCCACAAGCAGCAGCGCGACCGAGCCGGCCAGCAGTTCGGGAGCGCCCACCCAGCGCGCCGGCCCGAACGGCCCGACCGGGTCGCCGGAGCCGACTGCCAGGGCACCGGCCGTGAACGCGTAGGGCAGCGCGTAGCCGCCGAGCGTCGCACCCGCGGTGCCGTCGCCGTTGGCGCGGGAGGCCACCGTGCCGGCCACGGTGAGCACCACCGCCACCACGGCGGCCGTCAGCCAACCGGCGCGGTGGGTCGGCCCCCCGGCGAACAGCGCGAGCAGTCCGACCGCAAGCGGTACGGCGGCACCGGCCAGACCGGCCGCCCGGGTGGCGGTGGGCGACCAGGCACCGCCACGGCGGCGAGCACCGTCGGCGATCGCCTCGATGACGTCGTCGTACTCCAACTCGGGCCAGTGCGCCCGGGCCGGCACGAGGTGCAGCACCTCACCGTCGCGGACCCCCTGCGGCAGCAGCGCCTGCGCCGTCACCAGCAACGCCCCGTCGGTACGGCGGAGCACCCAACCGCCGTGCTGCTCGCCGTCGTCGGCCAGCCCGACCCCGGCGTGCCGGAGCACGTCGGGCAGTAGCTCGGCCAGGGGCACCTGCTCCGGCAGGGCGACGTCCACCCGTCGTTGCGGCGCGCTGATCGTGACGCGTGCCAGCCCGGTAGTCATCGACTTGTCTCCATATCGAGGGGGATCGGAGGCTGCGCGGACGACAGGACTTTACCTACCATGAGCCAGGCTCGGGTCACCCAGCGCAGTCAGGAGGCCGAGTGTCCACAGTCGTCATCAAACGCCCACCGCGCCGACCAGCACCGGAGATCCCCGCCGGTGAGCTGTCGGTCGAGGCACCGCCGGAGATCCCCGCGGTGACCGGCGGGCGGTGGCAGCAGATGCTCATGCTGCTGCCCATGCTCGGCGGCACGGTGGCGATGGCGATGATGTTCGGCCGGGGCGGCGGCGCCTACTCGTACGTGGTGGGCGGAATGTTCGGGCTCTCCTCGTTGGCGATGCTCGTGACGTCCTGGGGCAGCGCCTCCGGCACCCCGAAGAAGTCCGAGATGATGGCCGCCCGCAGGGAGTACCTGCGCCACCTGGCCACGCTGCGACGGCGGGTCCGGCGGACCGCGAGCCAGCAACGAGCCGGGCTCTACTACCGGCACCCGGATCCGGGCCGGCTCTGGTCGACGGTGGACAGCCACCGGGTCTGGGAGCGCCGTCCCACCGACCCGGATTTCGGCGTGGTGCGGGTCGCTGTCGGGCCGCAGACCCTGGCCACTCCACTCGTCCCACCGGTGACCCGACCGCTTGAGGAACTGGAGCCGATGACGGCGGGCGCGCTCCGCCGCTTCCTGGACGCGTACTCCGTGGTGCCGGACCTGCCGGTGGCGCTGTCGCTGCGCAGCTTCGCCCGGGTGCACGTGCGTCCCGCCGGCCGCGGCCGGTCGACCACGGCGACCACCGGCGGACCACCCACCGGCGACCCGGCGGCGCAGGCGCTGACCCGGGCCGTGCTGACCCAGCTGGCGGTGTTCCACGCCCCCGACGAGCTGCTCGTCGCGGTCTGCGCCGGGCCGGAACGCCGCGCCTGCTGGGAGTGGGTGAAGTGGCTCCCGCACGCCCACCACCCCGGCCGCACCGACGCGCTCGGTCCGGTACGGCTGGTCACCAGCTCCGCGGCCGAGTTGGAGTCGCTGCTGGCCGACGTGCTGGCCACCCGGTCCCGATTCAGCCCCTCCGGCCCGGCCACCGACGGTCCGCACGTGGTGGTGGTGCTCGACGGCGGCGACCTGACCGGCGCCAGCGACCTGACCGGCGACGGCGGCATCGACGCGGTCACCGTGCTGGATCTGGACACCCCGCCGCCCCGACTGCTGGACCGGTACGCGCTGCTGCTGGAGTTGCACGGCCAGCGGCTGCACTCGTTGTCGTCCGACGGGCACGCCGAGGTGGGCACCGCCGACCAACTGGACCTGGCCGACGCCGAGGCGGTGGCCCGACGGTTGGCGCCGTTGCGGCTCGCCGGCACGGCCCGGGGGCCGGACGCCCCGTTCCAGGCCGACCTGGGCCTCCCCGAGCTGCTCGGTCTCGGCGACCCGGAGAGCTTCACCGCAGAACAGGGCTGGCTGCCGCGCTCGGCTCGGGACCGACTGCGGGTGCCGATCGGGGTGGGCACGGACGGCGGCGCCATCGAGCTGGACCTCAAGGAGTCCGCCCAGGACGGCATGGGCCCGCACGGCCTGCTCATCGGGGCGACCGGCTCCGGCAAGTCCGAGCTGCTCCGCACGCTGGTGCTGGGGCTGGCCGCCACGCACAGCTCGGAGCAGCTCAACTTCGTACTCGTCGACTTCAAGGGCGGCGCCACCTTCACCTCGTTCGACCGGCTGCCCCACACCGCGGCCGTGATCACCAACCTGGCCGACGCGTTGCCGCTCGTCGACCGCATGGTGGACGCGATCAACGGGGAGCTGGTCCGTCGCCAGGAGTTGCTGCGGCGGGCCGGCAACTTCGCGAGCGTGCGCGACTACGAGCGGGCTCGGGCGGCCGGGAGCCCGCTGGCCCCGCTGCCGTCGTTGCTGCTGATCTGCGACGAGTTCTCCGAACTCCTCTCCGCCAAGCCGGACTTCATCGACCTGTTCGTGCAGATCGGCCGGCTGGGCCGGTCGCTCGGCGTGCACCTGCTGCTCGCCAGTCAACGCCTCGAGGAGGGCCGGCTGCGCGGGTTGGACACCCACCTCTCGTACCGGATCGGGTTGCGCACCTTCTCCGCGCTGGAGTCCCGGACGGTGCTCGGTGTGGCGGACGCGCACGAGCTGCCCCGTTCGCCGGGCCACGGCTACCTGCGCGCCGGCACCGACCCGCTGGCCCGTTTCAAGGCCGCGTACGTCTCCGGTGCAGTCCGGCGCCGGGCCGCGCCAGGCGGCGTCGCCGCCGACGGGGACGCGCGGCTGCTCACCTTCACCACCCACGTCGTGCCGGTGCCCGAGCCGGCGGCCCCGGTCGTGCCCGTCGTGGCCGAGGAGGAGGGCGGCGGGACGCTTCTCGACCTGCTGGTGGACCGGCTGGTCGGGCAGGGCCCACCGGCACACCAGGTCTGGCTCCCGCCGCTCGGTCAACCGCCGGCGCTGGACGAGCTGCTCGGGCCGGTCGAGGTGCACCCGACCCGCGGGCTCACCGTGGGCAACCCGGAGCTGCACGGCGCACTCGGAGTGCCGATGGCGGTCGTGGACAAACCGTTGGAGCAACGCCGGGACCTGCTCTGGCTGGCGCTGGACGGTGCCGCCGGGCACGTCGCGGTGGTCGGGGCGCCGCAGAGCGGCAAGTCCACAGCCCTACGCACGCTGATCTGCGCGCTTGCGCTCACCCACACACCGGCCGAGGTGCAGGTCTACTGCCTCGACTTCGGAGGTGGCGGGCTTGCCGCGCTGCGCGACCTGCCGCACGTGGGCGGGGTGACCGGCCGCGCCGACCCGACCGCGGTACGACGGACCGTCGGCGAGATGACCACCCTGCTCGTCGACCGGGAGCGCCGCTTCGCGGAGTCGGGTGTGGAGTCGATGTCCGCGTACCGGCAGCGGCGGGCGGCGGCGGCGGGGGCGAACGGTCAGCCGGGCGCCGACCCGTACGGCGACGTGTTCCTGGTGATCGACGGGTGGAGCACCATCCGCGGTGAGTACGACGACCTGGAGCCACTCGTCACCGACCTGGCCACCCGGGGTCTGTCGTACGGGGTGCACGTGGTCGCCACCGCGCTGCGCTGGCTGGACTTCCGGCCGGCGATCCGGGACCTGTTCGGCTCGCGGCTGGAGCTGCGCCTCGGTGACCCGGCCGACTCGCTCGTGGCCCGGCGGGCGGCCGCGAACGTGCCGGAGCGCTCCGGTCGTGGGGTGACCGCGGAGGGCCTGCACTTCCTCACCGCGCTGCCGCAGCTCGGTGCCGCCAACGGGGACACCGCCGATCTGGTCAAGCGAGCCGCCGACGGGTGGCCGGGTCTTCCGGCGCCCCGGGTGCGGCTGCTCCCGCCGGTGCTGCCGTACGCCGACCTGGACCTCGCATCGACGACCGGGCTGCGGCTGCCGATCGGCATCGCTGAGGCGGACCTGCGCCCGGTGCTGCTCGACTTCGGCACCGAGCCGCACTTCGTGGTCTTCGGGGACTCGGAGTGCGGCAAGTCGTCGTTCCTGCGCGCGCTTGCCACGTCGATCATCACCCGGTTCACTCCCGAACAGGCTCGGGTGATCCTCGTCGACTACCGGCGCAGCCTGCTCGGCACCATCGAGACGCCACACCTGATCGGGTACGGCACCGCGGCGGCACACACCGCCGACCTGGTCGAGTCGGCCGCCGGCTACCTGGAGCGGCGGGCCCCTGGGCCGGAGGTCACCCCGCAACAGCTGCGCGACAGGTCCTGGTGGTCCGGGCCGGAGCTGTTCGTGCTCGTGGACGACTACGACCTGGTGGCGGCGGGGCCGGCGAACCCGTTGCGGGCGCTCGAGGAGCACCTGCCGCACGCGCGGGACATCGGGCTGCACCTGGTCCTGGCCCGCCGGTCCGGTGGGGCGGGCCGGGCGCAGTACGAGCCAATCGTGCAGCGCCTGCGGGAGCTGTCCACCGCCGGCCTGGTGATGGCGGGCAGCCCCGAGGAGGGCGCACTTGTCGGGCCTGTGCGGCCCGGACCGCTGCCGCCCGGGCGTGGTCGGCTGGTAACCCGGCGGGAGGGCGTACGCCTCGTTCAGTTGGCGCAATTACCGCCGCAGTGACCTGACTCGCCGGTTCTTCCCGTGACGGGTGGGGAAACCGGTAATCTCCGATCGTCATGGTTCCGTCGGGATGAATGGCTGAGGATGTGACTGGGGTGCGGTACAGCGGTCCGTCAGCGGCCCGACGAGCGACCGGCCGGGCGCTGCTCGGCGTGGCCGCGGCGCTCGCCGTCGTGGCCCCGACCGCGGCGGCCGTGCCCGTCGCCGCGCCCACGTACGGCGGACAGCTCGCCGGCGCGCCGATGGCGTTCGCCCCCGGCGACACCATCGCCCGCACCGATCAGGTCCGCGACGAGCAGTGGCAGCTCGACGAGTTGCAGGCCGAGACGGCGTGGCGAAGCTCGACCGGCCGGGGTGTGACCGTCGCGGTCGTCGACTCGGGGGTGGACGGCAACCACCCCGACCTCGTCGGCCAGGTGCTGGCCGGCAAGGACCTGGTGGCCCCCGGCGGCGCTCCGGGCCCGGACCCGGTGGGCCACGGCACCACGGTCGCCGGCCTCATCGCCGGGCGCAAGGACGACAAGCGGGGCGTGGTCGGCCTGGCGCCGGACGCCCGGATCCTGCCGGTCCGCGTGCTGGACGAGGAGAACCGCTACGACGACGCCCTGATCGTCGCCCAGGGGGTGCGCTGGGCTGTCGACAACGGCGCCCGCGTGATCAACCTGTCGCTCGGCGGCAGCGGCGACAGCCCGGCCCTGGCCGCCGCCCTGGACTACGCGTTCGTCCGGGACGTGGTCGTGGTCGCCTGCACCGGCAACCTGGCCACCTCCACCAACTCCAAGGTCTGGTACCCGGCTCGCGAGCCGGGAGTGCTCGCCGTCGCCGGTCTCGAACGCGGCAGCGACAACCTGTGGTCCGGGTCGATCACCGGTCGGGCCACGGTGCTCACCGCTCCCGCAAGCGGGCTGGTCGGGGCCAAGCCACCAAGCGGGTACTGGCGGGTGCAGGGCACCAGCTTCGCCGCGCCGCTGGTGGCCGCGACCGCCGCGCTGGTCCGGTCCCGTTATCCGCAGATGCCCGCGGGCGAGGTGGTCAACCGCCTGTTGGCCACCGCCCGGGACCTGGGCCCCACCGGGCGGGACGACCGCTTCGGGTACGGCGTGGTCGACCCGGTGGCCGCGTTGACCGCTCAGGTGCCGCCGGTGACGGTCAACCCGCTCGACGACCAGACGTCGCCGGGGGTGACCGGTTTCGGTCCGGCGCCCGGCTCGATCGACGACGATCCGGTGGCCGGTGCCGGTAGCGACCCGCTCGGTCTCGCCGCGTCCGGTCAGCAGAGTCGGTGGACGGCTCGGGCAGCCGGCGGCCAGGACACGTCCGCGCCGGAGCAACTGTGGACCACGGTCGTGCTCCTCGTCGCCCTGCTCGGCGGCGCGGCCCTGGTGGTCCGCCGGCTCCGCCAGCGGCCGCGTTGACCACGACCGGCCGGCAGGCCTGACCGACCACCCGGCCGGGTAGAACGGACCCATGAGTACGCACCGGCCGCCCACCCTCGCCCCCGCCGGCCAGCCGTCCTGGCGGCACCGCCGATTCGACCCGGACCACGCGCTGGGCCTACGGCTCACCCTGGCCGCGGCGGCGGCGTTCCTGGTGCTGGTGCCGTTTGCGCTGCTCACACTGCTGGTGCTCGGTGCCTGGGCGCCGCTGCACCGGCTGGACACGGCGGTCACCGACGCGCTGCACGGCTACGCGCAGGAGCATCCGGCCTGGGTCACGCTGATGCGGGTCTGGACCGAGGTGTTCGCACCGATGCCGCTGCGCGCCATCGCCCTGCTCCTGGTGGTCTGGCTGTTGCGCCGGGGAGCCCGCCGGCTGGCCCTCTGGGCGGCCACCACCATGGTCGTCGGCGGTCTGGTCGGTCCGCTGCTCAAGCTGCTTGTCGGCCGGGACCGGCCGGAGCTGCTTGACCCGGTGGCCCGGGCCGCCGGCTACTCGTTCCCCTCCGGGCACGCGCTGAACGCCACCCTGGCCGCCGGGGTGCTGCTGCTGGTGCTCCTGCCGTACGCCGGGCGGGGGGCGGCGCGGGCCGCGCTCTGGGTCGCGGTGGTGCTGCTCACCGTGGTGACCGGGCTGAGCAGAGTGGCGCTCGGCGTGCACTTCACGAGCGACGTCGTGGGCGGCTGGCTGCTCGGGGTGGCGGTGGTAGCGGCCACCACCGCCGCGTTCACAAGTTGGCGGGCACACAGCGGCCTCCGGCCGGTCCGGCCGACCCGGGACGGCGTCGCTCCCGAGGTCGAGCAGCATCCGGGTGCTGCCTGAGGAGTGACGACGAGGCCGGCCGGGTACTGGCCGACCCATGTCCGAGACCGTGGTCCAGATCGTCCGGCGGGTGCTGCTGCCGGTGTCCCTCCTGCTGGGGCTCATGGTGCTGCTCGGGGTGCTGGTCACCCGGGTGTTCGCCAAAACCTGGCCGTTCACCGTGGAGGATGCGGTGAACCGGGAGCTGGCCGCCGACCGCACCGGCGGGTGGAACAACGTCTCGCTGGTGTTCAGCACGCTGGCCAGCACCCAGATGATCGTCGTGGTCACCGTGCTCGTGGCGTTGGCGCTACGGCTCTGGCTGAAGCGCTGGCGGGAACCGCTGTTCCTGTGCGCGGCGGTGACCGCCCAGGCGCTGGTCTTCCTGCTGACCACGATGGCGATCGACCGTCGGCGGCCGGCGGTGGAGCACATGGACGTCTCGCCACCCACGTCGAGCTTCCCGTCCGGGCACACCTCGGCGGCGGTGGCGCTCTACGTGGGCATCGCCGTGCTGATGGCGCTGCGCGCACGCAGCACCGGGGCGAAGGTCGCCTGGTGGACGCTGCTGCTGATGGTGCCGCTGGGGGTGGCCCTGACCCGGATGTACCGGGGCATGCACCACCCGAGCGACGTGGTCGCGTCCTTCCTCAACGGCGGCACCTGCGTCGCGATCATGGCCCGTGCCGTGCTCGACCGCGGGCTGCGGTGGGGGCGCGCGAAGCTGCCGACCGTGGGGCGTTCCACCCTGCCGGCGCGCGGCTGAGCTGACCCTGCGGCGACGCTCAGGTGCACTCGCCGGTGCCGACCTGCCGGTTGCGTTCGGCTCCGGCCAACGCCACCGGGCGGGCCTCGGCAGCGGTCACCGCGAAGCCCGTGTTCGGGTCGTCGGAGGCCGCCGCGAAGATCACGCCGAGCACCAGACCGTTGGCGGATAGCAACGGGCCGCCCGAGTTGCCGCTGCGCACCAGAGCCCGAATCGTGTAGATCTCCCGGGTCACCTCGTTGGCGGAGTAGATGTCCGGACCCTTGATCCGGTCGACGTCCCGAACCCGCGCCGACTGCGCGTTGTAGGGGCCGTCGAGCGGGAAGCCGAGCACGATCGCGTCGGAACCGCTGCCCGCGTTGCCGGCGGCGAACCGCAGGGACGGCCCGGGCAGCCCGGGCACGAGCAGCACCGCCAGATCCCGACTCGGGTCGTAGACCACCACCTTGCCGTCGTACCGCTCACCGCCCAACTCGACCGCGACCGAGCGGGTGCCGGCCACGACGTGCGCGTTTGTCATCACCCGGTCGTCCGCGTACACGAAGCCGGAGCCCTCGATCCGGCGTGAGCAGCTCGGAGCGGAGCCGAGCACCTTGACGACCGACTGCTGGCCACTGACCACCACCTGCGAGCCGGCCAGGGCCGGGTCCGGTGGGTCGACCTGCCGGGCCCGGGTGGGCGCGAGGTCACCGAAGACGTCCGGGAACCCGTCGGTGTCGACGGTGTCCTCCAACGCCGTGGACAACTGGTGGGCCCGCTCCGGCAGGATCTGGTTGACCACCGTGATCAACGCGCTGTTGCGGACCGACGCGGCGAGCCAGGGCACCGAGGACGAGCCGAGCGGCACGGCGACCAGCCAGGCGAGCAGGAGCACCGCGAACAGCGAGACGAACGCCCCGCCGACGTCGTCGACCCGCTTGCCGACGTCGCTGGTGATCGTCTTGCGCAGGTGCGAGCCGAGCCAACCGGCGAGTGCCTGCCCGACCACCGCCAGCCCGAAGATGGCCACCAGCGAGATCAACACGCGGGTGCCGGCGTCCACGAACTGTCTGGCGAACAGCGGCCCGAGCTGGAGCCCCAGCAGCAGACCCAGGAAGAAGCCGGACAACGACGTGACGCCGATGACGAAACCCTGGCGGTATCCGCTGATCGCGAACACGAGCATGAGCAGCAGCAGGACGAGATCCACGACGGACACGGGTCAAGCGTACGGGCAGTGTGCCCGCCGGATGACCATCGCTTGCGGATGGTGACCGTGCGGTCAGCGTAGGGCGTTCTCGTCGGCCTCGTCCGTGCCGGCGGACGGGGCCGGCGTCGCCCCGGTCGGCGGCAGCTCCACCACCCGGTCACGCGACCACGGACGGGCCCAGCCGCCCATCTCGAGCAGGGTGGCGAGCACCCCGGCGGTGAAGCCCCAGACGAGCATCCCGCGCGCCGAGAACGCCGGCCCGATCCAGCCGCTGGGGTGGCGGACCCGCAGCCGGTTGGCCGGGTCGACAAGCTCGCTCACCGGCAGGCGGGCGACGTGGGCCACCTCGGCCGGCTCCCGCGGGTGCACCGGGTGCGGGTCGTGCCACCAGGCCAGCACCGGCGTGACCACGAAGTCGCTGACCGGGATCCACAGCTTCGGCAGCTCGGCCAGCACGGTCACGCTCGCCGGGTCGAGGCCCACCTCCTCGTTCGCCTCCCGCAGGGCGGTGGCGCGGACGTCGACGTCCTCCGGGTCGGCCGCGCCACCGGGAAAGGCCGGCTGGCCGGCGTGGTTGCGCAGGGTGGCGGCACGTTGCAGGACCAGCACGTCCGGGCCCAGACCGGGCTGCTCGCCGAGCAGCACCAGCACCGCGCTCTCCCGGCCGCCCTCGGCCGGGGTGGTCAGCCGGGTGAAGTCCTCGGCGCGGGCGGTGCCCAGCCGGGTCAGCAGCGGCTCGATCCACTCGGGTGGCCGACCGGTCACGCCGGCACCGCCAGGCCGAGGTGCTGGCGGACCAGCTTGGCGAGCGTGGCGTCGTCGAGAGCGCCGCTGGCTTCGATGTGCCGGACCCGGCCGTTGGCGTCGACGAAGAGGGTCATGGGAAAGAAACTGCGCCTCAGCTCGCGTTGCAGCGCCTCACCCTGGTCGACGAGCATCGGGAACCGGATGCCGAAGTCCTCACCCATGGCCTGGGCGCCGCTGCGGCTGTCCCGGCTGTTGACCCCGACGACCTGGAGCTGACCGGCGGCCCGCTCGCTGAGGCGCTGGAAGGCGGGCAACTCCTTGCGGCACGGCGGGCACCAGGAAGCCCACACGTTGATGACCGCCGGCCCCGCCACCGCCCGCAACTCGACGGGGGCACCGCCGGTGAAGCACGAGAGCGACAGCTCCGGCAGCGCCTGCCCGCCAGCAGCGCCGGCCGTCGGGCCGGACGTGCCGGAGGACGACGTGCCGGAGCCGGACGACGCGGGCGTTGCCGTGCCGGAGCCGGACGGAATGGACGTGGGCGTGCCGCCGGGCGACGCGGACGTTGCCGTCGGCGGCGTGGTCAGCGTGGCGCAGTCGCGGAACGGCGACGGGCGCTCGGCGGCGGCCGGTCGGGGGGCCGGTGCGTCGTCGGCCGGACCGGTGGTGCAGCCGGCGGCGGCCAGCAGCAGCAGCGGCAGGACGGCAAGCGTGAGGCGGCGGTTCACGGCACCTCCGCAGCGACCGCCTGCGCGGGCACCAGATCCGGATCGACCCCGGCGGCAACCGCGAGGTCGCGCGCCCGGGGGCCCTTGAGCAGCTTCGCGGCAGCGGCCGGCTCGGTTGGGCCGCTGCCGTAGGAGGGGCAGAGCTTCGCGAGGGTGCACGCGCCGCAGGCCGGCTTTCGGGCGTGGCAGACCCGTCGCCCGTGGAAGATGATCCGGTGCGAGAGCATGGTCCAGTCGCGCTTGTCGTACAGCGCGCCGATCGCGTGCTCGATCTTGACTGGGTCGGTCTCGGCGGTCAGCCGCCAGCGGTGGACCAGCCGCTGGAAGTGCGTGTCGACGGTGATGCCCGGGACGTCGAAGGCGTTGCCGAGGATCACGTTCGCGGTCTTGCGGCCGATGCCGGGAAGCGTCACCAGGTCGACGAGCCGGCCCGGGACCTTACCGTCGTACCTGTCGAGGAGGGCCTGACCGAGCTTGAGCAGCGAGTCGGTCTTGTTGCGGTAGAAGCCGGTGGGCCGGATCAGCTCCTCCATCTCGCCCCGGTCGGCGGCGGCGTACGCGGCAGCGCTCGGGTAGCGGGCGAAGAGCTTCGGGGTGACCTCGTTGACCTTCTTGTCCGTGCACTGCGCGGACAGGATCGTGGCGACGGCCAGCTCCAGAGCATTGGAGTGGTCCAGCTCACAATGCGCGTCGGGGTGCGTCTCGGCAAGCACCCGGCCGATCTTGCGGGCACGGCGTTTACGCCCGAGGTCGGTCTCGCTGGCACCGGGAGGGCTACTGGTCACGACGGTCAGCCTACGTCGCACCCCCGACGGCCCTGCTCGGGTCAGCCGGCGGTCGGCGGCGAGATCTTGCCCTGCCCGTCCAGACGAGCGCCGCCCTTCGGGAAGTCGGAGCGGCTCAACTCGGTGACCAGACCCAGGCCCCGGTCGTCCTTGTCCATCGTCGGCTTGCCTGCCGAGTTCATGTACGTCGAGGTGAACGTGCCGCCGGCCCAGGTGCCGTCCGGCTTGAGCGACACCTTCAGCACGCCGCCCCAGCCGAGTCGACCCGCGTTGCTCAGCGAGTTGCCACCGCCGGCGAAGTTGCCCAGGCTGTACGCGATCAGACGCCCCTGGTAGAACTCCATCCCGCGCAGCACGTGCGGGCCGTGCCCGACGATCAGGTCGGCGCCGGCGTCGATCATGGCGTGCGAGAACTTCACCGGGTCGCCCCGGTTCTCCCCCAGGAACATCTCGGTGCCCGGCTTCACCCGGGTCTTGTCGGCGCCCTCGCCGCCCATGTGCACCTGCACCACGACCAGATCGGCCATGGTGGCGGCCTTGGCGACCACCGCCTTCGCCTTGGCGATGTCGACGAGGCTGTTCGACCAGACGTACGACGAGAAGCCGGCGACTGCGACCTTGACTCCCTTGACGTCGACCACGGTGATCTCGTTCGGCGCCCCGGTGTGCTCCAGGTCGTACTCCTTCAGTGCCTTCTGGGTGTTCTCGTAGCCCTTCGGCCCGTAGTCGTAGCCGTGGTTGTTGGCCTGGTTGAGCACGTCGAAGCCGGCGTCCCGCAGGTGCCCGGCGTACTCCGGTGGGGCGCGGAACTGGAAGCAGCGGGTGGAGTTCGCCCCGCACTTGCCCGTGCCGGTGTCGACAGTCAGCGGCTCCTCCAGGTTGCCCATCACCAGATCGGCCTTGAGCGCCTCGGTGACCGAGCTGAAGAAGCCCTTACCGCCAGCGGCGGGCAGCCGGCTGGGGGCGTTGCCCATGATGATGTCGCCGGTGGCGGAGAGCGAGATCGCACCACCCTGACCGGCGGGTCCGCTGCCCTTCGGGCCGGCCGTGGAGACCGGCGCGCCGGTGCCGCCACCTCCCGCGCCGGGCTGCCAGACGGGTGCCTCACCACCGGAGTCGGCACAGCCGGCCACGAGGAGGGCAGCCAGCAGCGCGGCGAGGCCGAGGGCGACGCGGCGGCGCGGGCGGGACGCGAAAGGGGCGGGAGCGTACATCGCCCGCGACCCTACCGCTCGTTAAACGCGCCGACGCCAGCCGATCGGGTGGACTTCTCGCCGGTGAGCTGCTCAGACCATGGCACGACCGGCCGAGCACCGCCGGTGAGCACCGCCGCGTGCACCGCTCGGGCGAGCGGGGCACCCCAGGCGGAGCGCGGACCGCCGTAGGCGGCCTCCGGCCCGTCCACGGGGCAGAGCACGGTGACCGCGTCGGTGGGCGTGCCGGTCCCCGGTACCCCCAGTTCGGTGATCGCCTGGGTCTTCGCCTCGGTCGCGGTGGCCACCGCGTTGACGAGCGCCGAGTCGGCGAGCCGGGCCGGCACGTACACCACGATGTTGACGGTGCCGGCGCGGTGGGCGAGCGCGGCCGGCGTCGGCGCGGCCGCGGGCACCGGCGTGCCGAGCCCGACCGTCACCCAGGCCCGCACTCCGGTGTCGGTCCGCGCCACCACCTCGGCCACGTCGACGCCGGTCAGCAGACCAACCCCGGGCCCGTCGAGGGCCAGCTCGTCGGCGAGCGAGGCCAGGTGTGCCGCCGGGTCCTCCCGGTCGTACGACATGGGTACCGTCGCGTTCAGCACCCACCGCCGGACCCCGATGCCACCGCCCAGCGGGCCACTGCTGACCGCCCGCAGGGGTGCGTCCGCGCGCCAGACGAGCAGCGGGACGCTCCGCCCCTCCTCGGCCCGGCTGGTCAGAATCGGCTCGCTCAGCACGTCGGGCAGGTTACGCCCACCGATCAAGATTCCAGGGGCGACCTCTGATTCATGCTCATGTGCGCCTAGACTTGGCGGCGCGCGAGGGGATCAGCGGACGGCGTCCCCGGCCGACGGACGGCACGCGCAACCGGAGGTGCGCAATGGACGAGGTACTGGCCCGCAGCGGGATCTTCCAGGGTGTCGACCCGGAAGCTGCCGAGGCGCTTGCCAAGGAGATGGAGACGATCGAGGTCCGCAAGGGCGAGATCGTCTTCAATGAGGGCGAGCCCGGTGACAGCCTCTACATCCTGCTGTCCGGGAAGATCAAGGTTGGTCGCCGCGCAGCGGACGGCCGGCAGAACCTGATCGCGGTGATGGGGCCGTCGGACATGGTCGGCGAGCTGTCGCTCTTCGACCCGGGTCCGCGTACGGCGACCGCCACCGCGGTGACCGACACCCGGCTGGTGCGGCTGCGCAAGCAGGCGCTGCGGCCGTGGCTCAACAACCGCCCGGAGATCGCCGAGCAGTTGCTCCGGGTGCTCGCCCGGCGGCTGCGTCGGACCAACGACTCACTCGCCGACCTGATCTTCACGGATGTGCCGGGCCGGGTCGCCAAGAACCTGCTCCAGATGGCCGGCCGCTTCGGCACCCGGGACGGCGGCGTCCTGCGGGTGACCCACGACCTCACCCAGGAGGAGATCGCCCAGCTCGTCGGCGCCTCCCGGGAGACCGTCAACAAGGCGCTCGCCGACTTCGCCTCGCGCGGCTGGCTGCGGCTGGACGGCAAGAGCATCATCATCCTGGACCCGGAGCGTCTGGCCCGTCGCGCCCGCGTCTGAGCAGCACCTGACGTCCCCGCCTACCGTCGCTGACGGTAGGCGGGGACGTTTGCCGTCTGCCCGCCGCAGAATCGCTGGTGTGTGACGGTGCCAGCGGTGAGGGTGGGGCCATGGTGAACCGTGTTGCTGTGCTCTCCGACATCCATGGCGTCCTGCCGGCGCTGGAGGCCGTGCTGGCCGAGCCGGACGTGGCCGCCGCTGACCTGATCGTGCTCACCGGTGACATCGCCGCCGGCCCACAACCGGTCGAGGTGCTGGACGTTCTCGCCGGTCTGGGCGACCGGGTGTGCTGGGTCGGCGGCAACGCCGACCGCGAGCTGGTCGAGGCCCGAGCCGGCCGACCGGCGTCGATCGAGGTGTCGAACTGGGCCGCCGGGCAGCTACGTGACGACCAGGTGGCCCGGCTCGCGGCGCTGCCGGCGACGGTGACGCTGGAGATCACCGGGCTCGGGCCGACCCTGTTCTGCCACGCGACGCCCCGCGACGACGAAGAGGTCGTGCTCGTCGACTCCCGGATGGCACGCTGGGCGGAGGTGTTCGAGGGTCTACCCGCCGAGGTTTCCACAGTGGTCTGCGGCCACACGCACATGCCCTTCACCCGGTTGGTCGACCGGCGCCTGGTGGTCAACCCGGGCAGCATCGGCATGCCGTACGGGGGAACCGGTGCGTGGTGGGCGCTGCTCGGGCCGGGCGTCCAACTGCGCCGCACCGCCTTCGACGTGGACGCGGCCTGCGCCCGGGTGGCAGCGGGGTCCACGTTTCCCGACGCCGTAGCCTGGGCCGACGAGTACCTCCGCTCCCAGCACAGCGACGCCGACGCACTGGCCGTCTTCGGTCCCCGCGACGGCCGCTGAGCCGGCGGCCCTCCGGCGGCGGCCCCCCGGAGTGCGGGCTGGCGGCTGGCGGCTCACGCGGCGCAGCCGAGGGCGACAGCCGAGGTGGACGGCCGCAGGATATGAGTCGGGCCTCCTTTGGAGCTGAATCGTTTGCGACATCAGCACCGCCGATGGGCGGATGACGTCGACGGCCCGGACCGACCGACGGTCGACTCGTTTACGACATCAGCTCCATAGGGAGACTGAGCCACTCATGGGGGATCAGGGTGGGGCGCGCGCATCGGTTCAGCAAGCGCGGGCCGGGCTGGAGAAGAGATCGATGTTCGCTGTCTTCGGAGCTGCCCAGGTCTGAGGCAGCCAGGTCAGCCCGACAGGTCAACCGGTCGCGGTCGGGTCAACCCGCAGGGGCCAGACCCCAGGCGCACGCACCAGTTTGCCGAGACCTTCGAAAAAGTCAGTCTTGACTGTTTGTTTCGTAGGCCGCAGGCTGTCCCCGTGCCCACCGCATCGACCCGCGTACCTCAGCAGGAACGCAGCCGCGCCACCCAGGCCCGCCTGCTGGAGGCGACCGTCGACTGCCTGATCGAGCACGGCTGGTCCGGCACCACGACCACTGTCGTCGCGGCGCGGGCAGGTGTTTCGCGGGGTGCTCAACTGCACCACTACCCGACGAAGGCAGCGTTGGTGACGGCCGCCGTGGCCCATCTGGCCGAGCGCCGGGCCGACGAGTTGCGCACCGAGGCCGAGGCGCTCCCGGCCGGCCCGCAGCGGTTGGACCGGGTCGTCGACCTGCTCGCCGTGGCGTTCACCGGGCCGTTGTTCGTGGCCGCGCTCGAGCTCTGGGTCGCGGCCCGCACCGATCGGGAGCTCCGGGATGCCCTGGTGCCGCTCGAGGCGACGGTCGGGCGGGAGATGCACCGGCTCACCGTCGCCCTGCTCGGTGTCGACGAGCGCCGACCCGGTGTCCGCGAAGCGGTGCAGGCCACGCTCGACCTGCTCCGCGGGCTCGGGGTGGCCAACCTGCTCAGCGACGACTCCGCCCGCCGCGCCGCCCTGTTGACCACCTGGAAGCGCCAGCTCGCCACCCTGCTCACGCCCTGACCGCCGGCCGCACCGGCCACCACCGACCGGAGGCACCATGGTCGACCTCAGCGACCTGCTCGTGGACCTGGCCGACGAGTCGGCCCAGTTGGACGCCCTGGTGGCGCCGTTGCCCGCAGCCGACTGGGCGAGGCCGACCCCCGCGCCGGGCTGGAGCATCGGGCATCAGATCGCCCACCTCGCCTGGACCGACCACGTCGCGCTGTTGGCCGCGACCGATCCCGAGGCGTTCTTCGCGACGGTGACCTCCGCACCGGACGTGACCCGGCTCGTCGACGTCGGCGCCGAGGAGTTCCTCGCCCCGCCGGCCGACCTGCTGGCCCGTTGGCGGGCCGGTCGTACCGCGCTCGCCGACGCCCTGGCCGCCGTTCCGCCCGGCGGCAAGGTGCCCTGGTACGGCACCCGGATGTCGGCCACCTCGATGGCCACCGCCCGGCTCATGGAGACCTGGGCGCACGGTGCGGACGTGGCCGATGCCCTCGCCGTGGTCCGCCCCGACACCGACCGACTTCGGCACGTGGCGCACCTTGGCGTGCGTACCCTCGGGCACGGCTTCGCCGCGCACGGCCGGGAGGCACCGACGGCGCCGGTCCGGGTGGAGCTGGTCGGGCCCGGCGGCGACACGTGGAGCTGGGGCCCGGCGGACGCCGCCGACCGGCTCACCGGCCCGGCTCGGGACTTCTGCCTGCTCGTCACCCAGCGCCGGCACCGCGCGGACCTCGCTCTGGTCGCCACCGGTCCGGTGGTCGACGAGTGGCTCGACGTGGCGCAGGCCTTCGCCGGGCCGCCGGGTGACGGTCGGAAGCCGGCCAGCGCAAACGGGGTACGGGCATGATCCGCATCGGCAACGCCTCCGGCTTCTACGGCGACCGGTTCACCGCCTGGCGGGAGATGCTCGACGGCGGTGAGCTGGATGTGCTGACCGGCGACTACCTGGCCGAGTTGACCATGCTGATTCTCGCTCGGGACCGCCTGCGCGATCCCGACCTGGGTTACGCGAAGACGTTCCTGCGGCAACTGGAGACCTGCCTCGGCACCGCCCTCGATCGCGGGGTGCGGATCGTGACGAACGCCGGCGGGTTGAACCCGGCCGGCCTGGCCGCCGCCATCGAGCAGCTCGCCGAGCGGCTCGGCCTGGGGGCCCGGGTCGGGTACGTCGAGGGCGACACGATCCGGCGGCCGGACGCGCTGAGCGCGAACGCGTACCTCGGCGCGTTCGGGATCGCCGCCTGCCTCGACTCCGGCGCGGACGTGGTGGTCACCGGCCGGGTGACCGACGCGTCGCTTGTGGTCGGCCCGGCCATCGCCAGGTACGGGTGGGGCCGCGACGACCTCGACGAGCTGGCCGGTGCCACCGTCGCGGGGCACCTCGTCGAGTGCGGCGCACAGGTCACCGGCGGCAACTTCAGCTTCTTCACCGAGCTGCCCGACGGGGGGCACCGGCCCGGATTTCCGATCGTCGAGGTGCACCCCGACGGCTCGTCCGTGCTCACCAAGCATCCGGGCACCGGCGGCGCGGTCACCGTGGAGACCGTCACCGCCCAACTCCTCTACGAGATCGCCGGCCCGTCGTACCTCGGGCCGGACGTGGTCACCCGACTGGACACGGTGACGCTGCACCCCGACGGGCCGGACCGGGTCCGGGTCTCCGGCGTACGGGGCACGCCGCCACCGCCCACGCTCAAGGTGGGCGTCAACAACCTCGGCGGCTTCCGCAACTCGATGACCTTCGTCCTCTGCGGACTGGACATCGAGGCGAAGGCGGCCCTGGTCCGGGGGCAGATCGAGGAGGCGGTCGGCAAGGACGGGCTGGAGTTCACCCTCGCTCGGACCGACCACCCGGACGCCGCCGACACCGAGGCGGCGAGCGCTCTGCTGCACGTACACCTGCGCGACGGTGACAGGGCACGCGCCGGGCGGGCCTTCTCGGCCGCCGCGGTGGAGCTGGCCCTGGCCTCGTACCCGGGCTGCACGCTGACCACCCTGCCCGGCGACGCGACACCGTACGGCGTCTTCACCGCCGACGCGGTGCCGCAGGACGCGGTGGCGCACATCGCGGTGCTTCCCGGCGGCGAGCGGGTGCCGATCGCCCCGCCGATCCGCACCGCTCCCGGGTCGGCGGACGAGACCGACCCGGGCGGTGACGCGCCGGTCGACGGCCCGACCCGGCGCGGGCAGCTCGGGGAGGTGGTCGGTGCGCGTTCCGGGGACAAGGGCGGGGACGCCAACCTCGGTGTCTGGGCGCGTACCGACACCGGGTACGCGTGGCTGCGGACCTGGTTGACGGTCGACCGGCTGGCCGAACTGCTGCCGGAGACCGCTCCGCTGTCGGTGCGACGATACGAGCTTCCGAACCTGCGTGCGGTCAACTTCGTGGTCGAGGGGCTGCTCGGCGCGGGGGTGGCCGCGTCCACCCGGTTCGACCCGCAGGCCAAGGCACTCGGCGAGCTGCTCCGCGCCCGCATCGTCGACCTGCCGGCCGACCTTTCGACGGGGGCATCCCGGTGAGCATCGTGGACACCCCCGAGCGCCGGCAGCTGCGTGAGCTGACCCGGGCGTTCGTCAACCGGGAGGTGCTGCCCCACCTGGACGAGTGGGAGCGGGCCGGCGAGGTGCCCCGGGCACTTCACGCCACCGCCGCGAAGATCGGTCTGCTCGGCATCGGCTTCCCCGAGTCGGTCGGCGGCAGCGGCGGTGACCTGCTCGACTCGATCATCGTGACCGAGGAGCTGATCCGCTCGGGTGGCTCGTCCGGGTTGGTGGCGGCCCTGTTCACGCACGGAATCGCGCTGCCGCACATGGTCGCGGCGGCAGGTGCCCGCACCGGCGGGTCGCTCGGCAGCCGGCTCGGTGGCGCGTCGTCCCCGGGCGACGACAGCCTGATCGAGCGGTACGTCCGACCCACCCTGTCCGGCACGATGATCGGCGCGCTGGCCATCACCGAGCCGGACGGCGGTTCGGACGTGGCCGGCATCCGTACGACCGCTCGCCGCGACGGGGACCACTACGTGGTGAACGGTTCGAAGACGTACATCACCAGTGGGCACCGGGCCGACTTCGTCACCACAGCCGTCTGCACCGACTTCCCCGGCAGCGGTGAACTCACCCTGCTCGTCGTCGACAAGGGGTCACCCGGGTTCACCGTGGGACGCCGGTTGGAGAAGCTGGGCTGGCACTGTTCGGACACCGCCGAGCTGTCGTTCGTGGACGTGCGGGTTCCGGTCGCCAACCGGATCGGCGCGGAGAACACCGGCTTCCTGGCGATCATGCAGCACTTCGCGGCGGAACGGCTGTCGCTCGCGACGCAGGCGTACGCGACCGCGCAGCGCTGCGTCGAGCTGGCGGTGCGCTGGTGCCGGGACCGGGAGACCTTCGGGCGCCCGCTTGCCAGCCGGCAGCTGATCCGGCATCGGTTGGCCGAGATGCACACCCGGGCGGAGGCGGCCCGGTCGTACGTGCACGCCGTCGCGGGTCGGGTCGCTGCCGGCGAGCCGGTGGTGACCGAGGTGGCGATGGCCAAGAACGTGGCGGTGGCCGCCTGCGACCACGTCGTCGACCAGGCGTTGCAGCTGCACGGTGGCTTCGGCTACCTGCGTGACGCCGAGGTGGAGCGGCACTACCGCGACGCGCGGATCCTCGGCATCGGCGGCGGCACCACCGAGATCATGAACGAGATCATCGCGAAGGGCATGGGCCTGTGACGATTCTGGACAGCGCAGTCGATCCGGCATCGCCCGGGTACACCGCGAACCGGACGGCGTTGCTGGAACGGTTGGCCGAGTTGGACACCGCGCTCGATCAGGCGCGCGCCGGGGGCGGCGAGAAGTACGTGACCCGGCACCACGCCCGCGGCAAGCTGCTCCCCCGGGAGCGCATCGAGCTGCTCGTGGACGCGGACAGCCCGTTCCTGGAGTTGTCGCCGGTCGCCGCGTACGGCTCGGACTTCCCGGTCGGGGCCAGCGTGGTCACCGGCATCGGGGTGGTCGAGGGCGTGGAGTGCCTGATCGTCGCCAACGACCCGACGGTACGCGGCGGCGCGGTCAACCCCTGGTCCCTCGCGAAGACCCGGCGAGCCGGCGAGATCGCCCTGGCCAACCGGCTGCCCATGGTCAATCTGGTCGAGTCGGCCGGGGCGGACCTGCCCACCCAGGCGGAGATCTTCATCCCCGGCGGTCGGGTGTTCCGTGACCTCACCCGGCTCTCGGCGGCCGGCATCCCCACGGTCAGCGTGGTCTTCGGCAACGCCACGGCCGGTGGCGCGTACGTGCCGGGGATGTCCGATTACGTGATCATGATTCGGGACCGGTCGCAGGTCTACCTGGCCGGTCCGCCGCTGGTGAAGATGGCGACCGGCGAGGTCACCGACGACGAGTCGCTTGGCGGCGCGGCGATGCACGCCGGCACGTCCGGGCTCGCCGACTACCTGGCCGTCGACGAGCGGGACGGCATCCGGCTGGCCCGACAGTGCGTCCGCCGGCTGAACTGGCGCAAACAGGGCCCGTCGCCGCGTACGGCGGTGCCGCAGCCGCCGAAGTACGACCCGGAGGAGTTGCTCGGCATCACCAGCGCCGACCTGAAGGTGCCGTTCGACCCCCGGGAGGTGCTGGCCCGGATCCTGGACGGCAGCGACTTCGACGAGTTCAAGCCGGCGTACGGGGACGCGTTGGTCACCGGCTGGGGTGAGCTGCACGGTTACCCGGTGGGGGTGCTTGCCAACGCCCGAGGGGTGCTGTTCAGCGCGGAGGCGCAGAAGGCTGCCCAGTTCATCCAGCTCGCGAACGCCTCGGACACCCCGTTGATCTTCTTGCAGAACACCACCGGCTACATGGTCGGCACCGAGTACGAGCAGCGCGGCATCATCAAGCACGGCGCTCTGATGATCAATGCGGTGTCGAACTCGACGGTGCCACACCTGACGGTGAACCTGGGCGCCTCGTACGGCGCGGGCAACTACGGCATGTGCGGCCGGGCGTACGAGCCGAGGTTCCTGTTCACCTGGCCGAACGCGAAGTCGGCGGTGATGGGCCCGGCCCAGCTCGCCGGGGTGCTGTCGATAGTGGCCAGGCAGGCGGCTGCCGCCCGGGGGCGCGACTACGACGAGGAGTCCGACGCGGCGATGCGGATGATGGTCGAACAGCAGATCGAGTCGCAGTCCGGCGCGCTCTTCCTCTCCGGCCGGCTCTACGACGACGGGGTGATCGACCCCCGGGACACCAGGACCGTCCTCGGGCTCTGCCTCTCGGCGATCCACAACGGACCGGTGAAGGGCGCCGACGGCTACGGCATCTTCCGGATGTGAGGGGTCAATCGATGATCGAACGCTTGCTGGTGGCCAACCGGGGCGAGATCGCCCGCCGGGTCTTCGCCACCTGCCGGGCGATGGGTGTGCAGACCGTCGCCGTCTACTCCGACGCGGACGCCCACGCGCCGTTCGTGGCCGAGGCCGACCAGGCCGTACGCCTGCCGGGGAGTTCGCCGGCCGAGACGTACCTCCGGGCGGATCTGATCCTGGACGCGGCCCGCAAGGCCGGCGCGGACGCGGTCCACCCGGGCTACGGCTTCCTCGCCGAGAACGCCGAGTTCGCGGCGGCGGTGACCGACGCGGAGCTGACCTGGGTCGGGCCGCCGGCCACGGTGATCGCCGCGATGGGAGACAAACTGGCGGCGAAGGCGCTGCTCGCCGAGGCGGGTGTGCCGATGCTGCCGAGCTGGACCGACGCCGACGAGGTCAGCGACTTCCCGGTGCTGGTGAAGGCGTCCGCCGGTGGCGGCGGGCGGGGCATGCGGATCGTCCGGGACGCGGACGAGCTGGCCGAGGCCGCCGCCAGTGCCAGCCGGGAGGCGGCCGCCGCGTTCGGCGACGGCACGGTCTTCATCGAGCGGTACGTCGAGCGGGGCCGGCACGTCGAGGTGCAGATCCTCGGTGACTCGCACGGCCGGGTGGCCGCCCTCGGGGTGCGGGAGTGCTCGATCCAGCGCCGACACCAGAAGATCATTGAGGAGGCCCCCGGGGTGCTTCCGGGGGAGATGCGGGCGGCGCTGCACGAGGCGGCGGTGTCCGCCGGACGTGCCGTCGACTACGTGGGTGCCGGCACTGTGGAGTTCCTGCTGGCGCCGACGGGTGAGTTCTTCTTCCTGGAGATGAACACCCGCTTGCAGGTGGAGCACCCGGTCACCGAGCTGACCGTCCCCGTCGAGCTGGATCTGGTGCGGTGGCAGTTGCTTGTCGCCGAGGGCGCGGCGCTGCCGGAGCACCTGCACGAGCCGGGCGTACGCGGCTACGTGATCGAGGTGCGCCTGTGCGCCGAGGACCCGGCGCAGGGCTGGCGACCCGCGACCGGCGTGCTGCACCGATTCGCGATCCCGGGAGTCGACCGGGAGTTCGGTGGCCTCCAGCGGGCCGGCCTGCGGCTGGACTCCGGCGTCGGCACGGGCTCCGAGGTGAGCGTGCACTACGACTCCATGCTCGCCAAGCTGATCGCCTGGGCGCCGACCCGGGCCGAGGCGGCACGGGCCTTGGCGGGCGCGCTGGCCCGGGCCGAGCTGCACGGGGTGACGACCAACCGCGACCTGCTGGTCCGGGTGCTGCGCAGCCCGGAGTTCGGAGCGGCCGACATCGACACCGGCTTCCTGGACCGGCACCCGGAGGTCTTCGCCCCGCTGCTCCCCGCCGACCAACTCCCGCTCACCGCCCTCGCCGCCGCACTGGCGGGCGCGGCCCAGCGTCGAGCGACCGCGCCGGTGCTGGGCGGGCTGCCCTCCGGCTGGCGCAACGTGCCCGCCGTCCCGCAGGTCAGCCGGTTCGTCGGCGCTGACGGCGACGAGGTCGAGGTCCGCTACCGCCTGGACCGGACCGGCGGGCTCGCCCACTGGTCCGGCACGTCAACTGCTTCAGGTGCGGCCGACGGCCAGTCGGAGACCAGCGTCGCGCTTGTCGAGGCCACCCCGGACGGGGTGGTGCTCGACGTCGACGGGGTTCGTCGCGCGTACCGCGTACACCGGGTGGGGTCGGCTGTCTTCGTGGACGGCCCGGACGGGGCGGCGAGCCTCGACGAGCTGCCGCGCCTCCCGTTGCCCACCGCGGCGGTGGCGGCCGGGTCGCTGCTCGCGCCGCTGCCCGGCGCGGTGACCCGGGTGCACGTCCAGGTCGGTCAGCGGGTCACGGCCGGCGACCCACTGCTCACGCTCGAAGCGATGAAGCTTGAACACCAGGTGCTGGCACCGGTCGACGGCGTGGTCACCGAACTGCCGGTGCCGCCCGGCGGTCAGGTGCAGACGGGCGCGGTGCTTGCCGTTATCGACGAAAAGGACTCGTGATGACCTTCGACCTCACCCCCGAGCAGGACCAGCTGCGCGACGCCGTGCGGGCGCTCGGCCGCCGGTACGGTCACTCCTACTTCGTCGAGAAGGCGAAGTCCGGCGAACACACCACCGAACTCTGGGCGGAGGCCGGGCGGCTCGGCTACCTGGGTGTCAACATCCCCGCCGAGTACGGCGGCGGGGGCGGCGGCATCACCGAACTGGCAATCGTCTGCGAGGAACTCGCCGCCGCCGGCTGTCCGCTGCTGCTGCTCGTGGTCTCCCCCGCCATCGCGGCCACCGTGCTCACCCGGCACGGCACCGAGGAGCAGCGCAAGCGGCACCTGCCGGGCCTCGCCGACGGCTCGCAGAAGATCGTCTTCGCGATCACCGAGCCGGAGGCCGGCTCGAACTTCCACCGACTCGGCACGGTGGCCCGCCGCGACGGTGACGGGTGGTTGCTCAACGGCCGCAAGTGCTACATCTCCGGCGTCGACGAGGCCGGGCACGTGCTGGTGGTGGCCCGCGTCGCCGTCGATGACGGCCCAGCCGGCTCAGGGGAAACGCCTCCGCAGAGGCTTAAGCCGGCACTGTTCCTGGTGCCGACAGACGCGGCCGGGCTGACCCGGTCCAAACTGGACATGGAGATCGTGTCCCCGGAGAACCAGTTCCTGCTCTACCTGGACGACGTACGGGTGCCCGCCGACGCCCTGCTCGGTGAGTCGCTCGACGCCGGGCTGCCGGCCCTGTTCGCCGGGCTCAACCCGGAGCGGATCACGGTGGCCGCGATGGGCGCCGGCACCGGCCGGTACGCCATCGAGCGGGCCAGCGAGTACACCGCCACCCGCAAGGTCTGGGGTGGTCGGAGCATCGGCTCCCACCAGGGGGTGTCGCACCCGCTTGCCCACGCGGCGGTGCAGGTGGAACTGGCCCGCCTCATGATCCAGAAGGCGGCCACCCTCTACGACGCGGGCCGTGACCTGGAGGCCGGGGTGTCCGGCAACATGGCCAAGTACGCGGCCGGGGAGGCCGCCGCACTCGCCGTGGACACCGCCGTCCAGGTGCTCGGCGGTGCCGGCATGACCACCGAGTACGGCGTGGCGACCCTGCTCGGCGCGGTCCGGGCGGGCCGGATCGCCCCGGTCAGCCGCGAGATGATCCTCAACTTCGTGGCCCAACACGTCCTCGGCCAGGACAAGTCGTACTGACCCGGCCCGGCCGCGCGGCTTGATCGACTCGGTCTCCTTGAACCTGCGGTGTCCGCCAGCCGGCAACACCCCGAGTTCCTGAAATCCGAGTCGATCAAGCGGGGCGGGGCGCTCAGGCCGGGTTACGGCAGGCGGCGTCGATGCGGTGGACCGGGCGGACCCGGCGACCCATACCCTCCAACAGCGAATCCTCGACGTGGAAGTCGTGAATGCGCAGTTGGTGGCGGGGCAGCTCTTCCTCGCTCGGGCAGAGCACCTGAGCACGGACCAGGCCGACCGGCACGTACCGGACGCCGCCCCGTTCCTGGAGGATCACCATGTTGACGTCGTCGGTGGTCACCACGTGCCCGCGTACGTCCTCGGTGGGCCCACTCTCCGGGCCTACAGTGGTGACGGTCAGCGGCAACACCGGTGTGCTGATCACCGGCACCGCGGCCCAGACCAGGGTGGCCAGCACCGCCACCTCTGTCACCGACGCGAGCGGCCGGATCACCATGCCCGGCAGCGGCCCCGCGATGAACAGGGCCAGCAGTGGCGGCACCACGAGGAGCGCCAGCGCCACCGACTCCCCGCCCTGCTGCACCGCCGCCCGCAGGGTGGGCAGCATCAGCCACCCGTACCCGGCGAGCAGCGCGCCGATCAGCAGCAGCCGAGGCACGACCCGCTCGTGCAGCCGCCCGGGACGCAGTTGGAACGCCGCCACGAACGCCGGCAACAGCAGCGGCAGGTAGAGCAACGGCCAGGTGATCAGGGCGAGCAGGAAGCTGGCCAGCACCACCCAGGCCGGGGTGATGTCGGCCCACCTGGCGAAGAGCGGACGCCGGCGGGTGCCGGGCGGGAGCCGGTCCGCGCTGACGGCCAGCACCGCGCCGAGCGCGAACACGGCGACCAGGCCGGTGGAGAGCAGCCGGGCCGCCGTGGTCAGGAAGCCGGCGAGCAGGTTGACCGGCCCGACGTTTGCCACCAGCAGCAGCGTGGTCTGGAGCTCGCCGCCGGCCTCCACGCCGAGGCGGAGCACCGAGAAGATCGCGGGTACGCCCACCACTGCCGTCCAGAAGGACTGGCTGGCGCGGGCGCGACGCTCGGCCGGATCCCAGCGGACCCGCCCGGGTTCGACCTCGGCGACGACCGGCTCGGCCGGTTCGGCGACCGGCACGCCGGCCGGCCAGGCGACCTCACTCCCCGCACCGGCCGCCGGAGGGTCGACGGTCGGCGGCGCTGCGGCCGTACCGTCGATTGTCGGCGCGGCGGCGGGCACGGATGTGCGGGGTGGCGGGACCGGCCCGTCACCGCCGGTGGCGGTCGGCGTCGCGCTCACTTCGCCGGCGCCTTGTCGTCGAAGTCGACGAGCTTCGGCACCTCCAGCGGCTGTGGCTGGCGCTTCTCGGCCTTCAACCACGGGCCGAGGGTCCGGTTGTACGCGGTCTGCCAGGGGCTGGCGTCTCCGTCCCGGCCCTGCTCGTAGCTCTTCTGCAGGAAGAACGCGACCAGATCGCGCAGCGCCGGATCACCGATCGGCACGCCGATGCCCAGCAACTCGCTGGTGCCGAACGGCATGTCGACGATCTCGAACTCCTTGGGGAAGCTGGCCAGGAAGCCGGCGAGGATCGACTCGTCGGAGCTGACCGCGTCGTAGCGGCCCTTTCGGATGCCATCGACGCAGTCGCCGACGTCCTTGACCACGAACGTCTTGACCTGGTGCTTCTCCAACTCGGCCTCGGTGGTGGAGCCGCCGCTGGTGCAGACCTTGTAGGCGGGGTCACGCAGGTCCTCGATGGTGCGGATGTCGTCCTTGAGTCGGACCGGCACCATCACCTCCTGCGTGGTGACGAAGTACGGCCCGGCGAAGCTGACCAGCTTCTTGCGGTCCTCGGTCATGGAGAAGCTGGACACCACGAGGTCGACGGTGCCGCCCTGGAGCGACGGGATGCGGTCCTCCGTGGCGACCGACACGAACTCCAGCCGCTGGTCTCCCTCGTAGCCGAGGGAGGCCGCGACGTACCTGGCGATCTCGACGTCGAACCCGACGTGCTGACCGTTTCGCAGGTCGCCCATGAGCGGCTCGTTCGTGGCGACACCGATCCGGAGCTTCGACTGACCGTAGATGTGCGTCTCGCGCATCTTCTCCTGCACGGAGGGCAACTCCGGTTCCTGCCGGCTGTCGCAACCGGCGGCGGCGGCGAGCACGAGAGTGAGAGCGACCGCCAGCGTCGACGCGATCGAGCGGAGCCGGGTTTGCGAACTGCCTGAGTTCATGGGCGACCTCGCTGCCGGAAGAGCCTGCGGGACACCGAGAGTAGCCGCTCCTGTCGAATCCGTGTGCATCCGCCGGAGCATGTCGGGCGGGTCGTCCGGATCGACGTCGATCGGCGCGGCGGTCGGCTCTGCGGTTGACAGCCGGGCTCGTCACGACATGCTGGACGGGTGAGCCGATTGTCCAGACCCGATGCGCGCACGGTGGCGGTGCTCGCGGCACTGGGAGCCCTTGCGCCGCTGGTCATGCTCGTCGTGTGGCGCCGACAGGACCTCCTCGGCGTGGCTCTCGCGCTACTCTGCGTGCTCATGACCATGGTCGCCGGGGTCGCCGTCTCCGCCGCCCGTCAGGTCGACGATCCGGAGCCCGTGGATCGGTCGGCAGCCGTCGGGCCGCCCGAGCTGATGCCGTACGGGATCGACGCGGACACCCTCGACGCGCTCGACAGTCGGGACGCGTTGCGTGCGGTGCGTGACCGCCGACGCGGGTCGAACGGGCTCAGCGGCCGGTGAGTGTGGGCGCGGTGAGCGCATCCACGCCGCGCCCCGCCAGACACCTGTAGGTCCGATCGATGCTGCCGTCCACAGGTGGCAGCACCTCCAGGTGCCAGCCGGTCGGCTCGGCGATGCCGGTGGTCAGGCGGAAGGTGGTGGCGCTGCACACCTGCCGTACCGGCTCGGCCGCCGCCACCTCGTCGTAGTCGGCGCCGACGAGCGACACCGGCAGGATGCCCTCGGCGTACGTCTCCCAGGTGTGCCGGCCGGCGCAGGACAGCCGGGCCGCTTCGGCGCGACTGCCGCGGATCCGCATCGGGCCGAAACACTCCAGCTCAGGCAGGCACCGGGCACCCTCGGGCAGGGCGGTGGGCGCACCGGGGCCGGTCGTGCAGCCGGGCAGCGGCCCGGTCGCCGGTGCGGCGATCTGGGTCGCCGACGGGTACGGCGCGGGTGGTGGCGCCCGATCGGCGACCCAGGCCCCGGCCGTCGCGGAGGCGGCGAGCGCGAGCACCCCGGCCCCGCCGAAGAGCCAGCGTCGCCACCGCCGGCCGGCGGGGACCGCCCGCTGCGTGTCCTCGATGGGCGGGCGGGGCACCGGCTGGCTGGCCGCGTACGGGCCGGAGAGCGTCGCGGCACCGCTGACCGGAGCACCGCTGACCGGGGCCGCCGGTGAGCCGAGCGGCAGGTTGCTGAGCAGGTCGTGCAGCTCCAGGGCGGAGGGACGCTCGGTCGGATCGTTGGCCATGCCGGCGCGCAGCACGTCGATCAGCTCGTCCGGCACCCCGGGGAGGCCGGGAATCGGCTGGTTGAACATCTCCAGCACGGTGACCAGGCTCGGGTTGCGCTCGGACTGCCAGCGCGGAGGCCGGCCGTGCATCACCGCGTAGAGGGTGGCGCAGAGCGCGTACACGTCGACGGCCGGCGACGGCGGGCTGTGGCTGAACATCTCCGGCGGCGCGTACGCCGGGGTGAGCACCTCCAGGGTGACCGAGGCGTCCCGGTGCTCGGCGAGGACGGCGAGCCCGAAGTCGGCGAGCACCGCCGAGTTGAAGGGCGAGTGGAGGATGTTCGCCGGTTTCACGTCCCGGTGCAGCACCCCGGCGGCGTGCGAGTGGGCAAGCGCGTCCGCGATCTTGATGCCCAGGTCGCGGGCCTCCACCGGGCCCAACGGCGAGGTACGCATCCGTTCGGCGTACGAACCGTCGCAGAGCTCCATGATCAGGTAGGGGTGCTGGTCGACGGTGACCCCCACGTCGAAGAGGTCCACCACGTGCGGGTGTGACGACATCCGCCCGGCCGCCCGCGCCTCGCGCAGGAAGCGGGCCTGATCCCGCTCGCTGTCAAGCGTCCGGTTCTCTACCTTGACGGCGACCTCACGGCCCACGGAGATCTGCGTGGCTTGGTAGACGGTCGCGTACCCGCCCCGGGCAAAGACCCGCAAATCAGTCAGACCGGGCACGATCGGCACTGGCAGGCCGCCGGTCGGGGTGTCGGTCACCGCTCGAAAATACCCAACCCGACCGATGGCTCAGCGCACCGCGTCCGCCGGAGCCGCACCGGCGGGACCGGTACCCTCCTCGGCGACCGCAGCCGTCCCGGCACCCTCGGACGATCCGAGCTCACCGGCCGGGACGCCCCGCCGGGCATCGAGGCGCAGACCGATTGCGGTGGCAACGGCCCCCAGCCCCTCCCACGCCGCCACCCCGAAGAACCGGTCGGGGGCGATGTCGGCAAGCACCGCGATGGTGAACACGGTGAACGTGACCAGCCGGAAGACCACCGTGAACCGGTAGAACGACCGCCACTCGGTCACCGTGGCCAGCAGGTAGTAGACGCCCATGTTGAACGCCGCCATCGAGGACGCCAGCAGGAACGTGCCGGTGTGGTCACCGACGGCCCGCGTCTCCGGCACCTCGAACCCGAGCATGCGCAGCTGCGCCTCCGGCCAGAGCAGCCCGACCGCGCCCATCACCAGCGCCAACACGCCGAAGACCGCGATGGTCCAGCCCGCGATGGATCGCGGCAGCTTCATGAAGGGCCTCCCCAGGCACGGCGACGGTCACCACTGTGGACCCGTACGCGGTGGTGACACGCTAGCCCCTCACCCCGACCACCACATCCCCGAAACCGCCAAAACCTCCCCCAACGTGGGGGTTAGACCAGGGCGGTTAGGCGGGTTCGGAGGGCGTCGGCTGCTGCGCGTTCGCTGCGCTGTTCGGTCGCGTACGCCAGGCGGACCGCTTCCTCAGCACAGGACAGCGCCTCCGCCGGAAGCCCGCAGGCGGCCAACGCCTCCGCCAGCACACTCGCCGCGATCACCTGACTACGCACGTCCTCCGCCGGTGCGGTGACCGCGCGGCGGGCCCAGTCCAACGCCTGTTCCCGTTGACCGTGAGCGAGCAGCGCCGCAGCGTACTGGGCCATCGTCTGGCGGCGGGAGAAGAGCAGCGAGGGCGTGTTCGAGGCGGCCGTGGCCACCGGGGCGAGCAGCCCGACCGCTGTCGCCGAGTCGCCGGCGGCAAGCCGGGCCGTCGCCAGCAGTACCCGGGGCGCCACCTGCGCCGGGGCCTGCGGGTTGTGCGGCTCCACGGCGGTAAGCACCGCGCGGGCCACCCGCTCGGCCGTCTCGCAGTCGCCCATGTCCATCGCGACGAAGCCCCGCAGTGTCCCGGCCATCCCGGTGAGCAGCGGATGGGAGGTGCGCTCCGCGTACGCCAGGGCGTCGGTGAGCAGGTCCGCCGCGTGCTCCGGCTCGCCCAGCCCGCGGGCTACCACCGCCCGGACCACCAGGGCGAACCCGCGCCCCCAGTCGTCGGAGGCGGCGGCGAACTCCCGGTACGCGCGACGGGCCTCCCGATCCGCCTCGGCCAGGTCACCCAACTCGGCGGTGGCGAACGCCGCCACCGCGCGCAACGTTCCCACCGCCCACGCCTCACCGACCCGCTCGCCGAACGGCAGGAACACCTGCGCCATCCGACAGGCCTCGCGCAGTCGGCCGGCGAGCAGCCGGGCGAACGCCGTGGTGCCGCGCAGCCAGGCCCGCCCGTACGGGTCCTTCAGCTCGGCGAAGAGCCGGGCCGCCCGGCCGAGCACCGCGTCGGTGCCGGCGAAGTCCCCCCGGGTGGTCGTCACCCAGGCCAGGTTCTGCAGCGACCACGCCTGTCCGCGTCGGTCCTGGGCACCGAGGCTGACCTGGTACGCGGCCGCCAGCCGGCTGCTCGCCTGACTGAGCCGTCCCGCCACGAAGTCGGCCATGCCGAGCCGGCGCATCGCCGTGGCGCGCAGCGCGGGCAGCTGCCCGTCAGCGGCCACCTGCAACGCCTCCTGCCAGGCGGTCACCGCCCGGCCCTGGTCGCCGAGCGTCTCCTGGGCCTGCCCGGCCAGCAGCAGGGCACTGACCCGGGTGGCCTCGTCCCCCGCGTTCGCGGCGATCTTCTCGGCGTACGCCAACGCGTCGGCGACCCGGCCGACCTGGAGCAACGCCCGAGCGTGCACCACCTGATCGGCTGCCGGCACCCCGGCGCGGGCCAGTTCGGTGGCGCGCTCGGCGTACTCGACGGCCATCGCCGGCTCCCCGGCGGACAGCGACCGGCGGGCGGCCCGACCGAGCGCGGCGACGCCGAGCGGAACCACCGCGCGGGCCGACGCGTCCGGGCGCAGCTTCACCGCGTCGGCGAGCGTGGCGGCCCGCTCGACGTGCATCGCCACGAAGTCGTCCCGGGCCTCGTCGGTGAACCCGCCCACCGTGCTGACCGTGGCCTCGTCCACCGGCGCAGCCCAGCGGGCAAGCGCGGCGTGCCGCTCGGCCAACTCGGCCTTGCTCACCCCGGCGTACGCGGCCTCCCGCATCAGCGGGGTGGCGAACGAGTAGCCGGTACGTGAGCGGTGCAGCATCCGTCGTTGCAGCAACTCCTCGACCGCCCGGTCCAGCTCGACGGCGACCACTGCCGACGGTCGGCCGTCCCGGCCGGCACGCTGCTCCCGCATCGCCTCAAGCGCGCCGGTCGGCACCGTGTCGCCGGTGACCGCCGCGTCGCGCAGCACCGACCGGGCGTCCGGCGGCAGCGCGTCGATCCGGGCCGCGAGCACTGCGGCGAGGTCCCGGGAGAGCAGCCGGCTGCCGAGCGAACCGGGCACCAACCGCCACCCGCTCGACGGGGTCTGGTCCCGCTCGCCTGACCCGGGCCGCTCCACAGTGGCGCGGACACCGCGCGCCGACTCCGTGGTGAGCGCTCCCCGCTCGATCAGCAGGGTGACCAGCTCGGCCAGGTAGAACGGATTGCCCTGCGCGGTGGCGAGCAACCTGTCGGTGTCGGCCTGCGGCAGCTTGCCGCCGCTGAGGTAGCTCGTGAGCAACCGGGCCGCGTCGGCACCGCGCAGCGGCGGCAGCGAGTGCACCTCGGCGTCCGCGACCCGGGTGAGCGCGCCTGCGGTACGCACCAACTCGGGGCGACCGAGCAGCAGCACCAGCACCGGGCCGGTGAGCCTGGACAACGTCAACCCGAGGGCACCTATCGTCTCGGCGGTGGCGTCGTGCAGGTCGTCCACCACGATCACCAGCGGCGCCTCCGAGGCGAGCCCGCTGAGCAGGTCGGCGACCGCGTTCGGCACCACGTCGGCGTCTGCGGCGGCGGTGCCCGAGCCGCCCCACTCGCCGCTGTCGCCGCCCGCGTGCGCCGGGAGTTCGGCGTAGCCGAGCAGGGCGAGCAGCTGCTCGGTGGCGATCGGCGCGGTCTCCACACCGGAGCGGGCGAGCCGCTGCCCGAGGCGGCGCAGCCGCTCCTCCACCGCCGGGCGGGTCAGCGCGGTGGACGCGTCGCTCGGCAGACCGACGGCGGCCCGCACCAGGTCGGCCAGGGGCGCGAGCCGTCGCCGCTCACCGAACGCGGCACAGCGCACGGACAGCACCCGGGCCCCGGTGTGCGCCGCGTACCGGCCGGCACCGACGTCGTACCCGGCGGCGAGGCGCTCCACCTCGGCGGCGAACCGGGACTTGCCGATGCCCGCCTCGGCGGTCATCAGCAGCACCCGTGGGTCGCCCTGGTCGATCACCTCGGCGAGCCGGCCGGCGACCCGACCGATCTCCGTCTCCCGGCCGACGTACGGCGCCTCGTCGCCGAGCCCCGAGCGGGTGCCCGGCGCGTCAAGCAGACCCAGCAGCTCGTACGCCTCGACCGGCTCCCGCTTGCCCTTGAGCCGCAGCGGGCGCAGCGCCCGCCAGGAGGAGACGTGCCGCGTGGCGGCGGCGGTGCGTCCACCCGCGTAGACGGCCCCGACCGCGGCGGCGTCGGCGAGCCGGGCCGCGGTGTTCACCGTGTCGCCGATGACCGTGTACTCGATCGCGGCCTGGATGCCCGCGATGACGTCGCCCGTGTTCAGACCGACCCGCAGCCCGAGGGGCGCGCCGCCACCCCGCTCGTCGTCGAGCACCCGGCGGACGGCGCGCTGCATGGACAGCGCGGCCCGAACGGCACGTTCGGCGTCGTCCTCGTGCGCAACCGGGGCGCCGAAGACCGCCATGATGCCGTCACCGGTCAGCTTGTCGACGTGCCCGCCGAACGTCTTCACCGCACCCGCGAGGGCGGCGAGCACCCGGTCGGTGACCGCGCCGACGCGTTCCGGGTCGAGGTCCTCCGACCAGGAGGTGAACTCGGAGAGGTCGCCGAAGAGCACGGTGACCACCCGACGCTCGGCCGCCGGCAACGTGGCGGCAGCCGGCAGCGCGGCGCCACAGTTGTGGCAGAACCGCGCGCCGGGAACGGCAACGGTTCCACACACGGGGCAGGTCACATGTGCTCCAACCCACTGACCCCGGGTGCGGATTCCCCGGTGTCGACGCCGAGATACTCCAGCTGGGCACGGACCGACCACTCAGCCGCCCACCAGAGGGACCGGTCCACGTCCGCGTAGACCGTCGCCACCACGTCGGCGGGGGTGTGGGCGCCCGCGGCGACCGCCGCCCGGACCTGGTCGAGCCGGGCCCGACGGTGGGCGAGGTAGAAGTCGGCGGCGGCGGCGCAGTCGGCAAGCGCCGGGCCGTGTCCGGGCAGCGCCGGAATTCCCGGGTACGCGGACAGCAGCTCCAGGCTGGTCAGGTAGTCACCGAGGTGCCCGTCCGGGTGGGCGACCACGGTGGTGCCCCGGCCGAGAATCGTGTCTCCGGTGAGCACCACCCGCTCGTCGGCGTGCTCGACCAGGAAGCAGACCGAGTCGGCGGTGTGCCCGGGGGTGTTCAGCAGGCGGATCTCCAGGCCGAAGCCGCCGAGGTGCTCGCCCGGCTCGGTCAGCGGGTCGCCGCCGATGGTGTGTGCCGGGTCGACGGCGAGAACGTGCACCCCGCCGAGCAGCTCACTGAGCCGCGCCGCGCCCTCGGTGTGGTCCGGGTGGCCGTGGGTGATCAGGATCAGCCCGATCGGGCCGTGCTCGGCGATCCGGGTCAGATGCCCCTCGTCCGCCGGCCCGGGGTCGACCACGATGGCGTACTCGGCTGCCGGGGCGCGCAGCACCCAGGTGTTGGTGCCGTCGAGGGTCATCGGCCCCGGGTTCGGTGCACGCAGCAGTGAAACCCAGCCGGGCAACTCGTCGGCAAGCGCCGCCACCGCCCCCGTCACGTGCCCGCTCATGGCTGCGATCGTACGACCCCGCCCGCCACACCCCGCGATCTTGCACTTGCTGCTGCTGATTCATGCCTCTTCACGGCTTTCGTCGCGGCAGAAAGTGCAAGATCGCGGTTGGGTCAGGCGACCTCGACGATCAGTTCGATCTCCACCGGGGCGTCCAGGGGCAGCTCGGCCACGCCCACGGCGCTACGCGCGTGGCGGCCGGCCTCCCCGAACACCGTGCCGAGCAGGTCGGAGGCGCCGTTGATCACGGCAGGCTGACCGGTGAAGCCGGGCGCGGAGGCGACGAACCCGGTCACCTTGACCACCTTGACCACGTTCTCCAGGCCGACGAGCGAGTCGACCGCGGCAAGCGCGTTGAGGGCGCACCGCTGAGCCAGATCCTTCGCCTGGTCGGCGGAGATGCCAGCGCCGACCTTGCCGGTCGCGAGCAGCTTGCCCTCGGCCATCGGCAACTGGCCGGAAACGTACACGTGCTGCCCGGACTGCACGGCCGGCACGTAGCTGGCCACCGGCGGCACGACGTCGGGCAGTTCGAGACCCAGCTCGGCGAGCTTCGCGTGCGGACCGTTGCTCACTGCGCCACCCCGTCGTACGCGACCGCGGGGCTCCGCTTCGCTGCGCTCGCGCTCACGCCTTCGGCCGCTTCAGGTAGGCGACCAGTTGGTCCGGATTCGGGCCGGGGACCACGGCGACGAGCTCCCACCCGTCCTCGCCCCAGTTGTCGAGGATCTGCTTGGTCGCGTGGACCAGCAGCGGGACCGTGGAGTATTCCCACTTCTGCATCGCTGAAGGGCTCCCTCTCGGTGCGGAATTGTTCGAGGGACAGCCTACGGTCCGCTGGCCGGACGAGGTACGGGACGCTGCTCCGGCGTGGCCGGCAGCTCCCCGCAGAGCCCTTCGTGCTCGTACCCCTGGGGGCAGCGGGACCGGTCGGGAAGTAACAGGTCACAGAAGACCCGGTGCCGGTTGTTCTGGTCGTCGGCGTTGGAGACGGTGGTCTCGCCTGCGTCCAGCTCGGGCAGGAAGCCCAGGGAGACCGCGACCCGGCCGGCCAGCACTGTCGCCGCTGTCAGGTTCGGCACCCGGATCGGCAGGTGGATGACGAAGCCCGGCTCGTCGTCGTCGCGGGTGCGCTCGGCGGGCTGACTCGGGACCCGAGGCGTCTCCGCCTGCTCCGGCGTGCGGCGGTACGACCGTTCGTTGATCGGCTGACTGGTGACCTGCCCGCCGGCCTCGACCACGGACCCCGTCCGGCGGGGCCGGTCGTTCGTCGGGAACTGGGTGCGAGGGATGTTGTCCGCGTCGCGCATGCACTGCCTCCGGTCGTACCTCTCGGACCATGCTTCCGGCCCGGACCCATTCGTCCGTTCCGGCCCCCGCACCCGGACGAAGGTAGGTCTGTGGCCGCGGTCCCGCCAACAGGACGCGCACAAGAGGTCACCAACAGTCACATATGCGACACACCGCAGGTCGGGGGCCCGACACCGGAAGTGACGCGGGTACCGCTCACTGGATCGCCGGACCGCCCGACAGGCAGTGGCGACACCGATCCGGTCATCGACCGCTACCCTTCCGGTCGGACGGTCGCGCAGCGCCCGGCCGCCCGCTCGATCACGCTCGGCGCCAGGGGTGGCGGCGGGCGCCGCACCCCGGGGAGAACGACATGACCCACCCGCCCAGCGGCGACCAGGCCGGCACACCCGCTCACCCGCCGGCCCACCAGGACCCCGCCGGTCAGCCCGGCCTGCCGGCCATCCCCAGCCAGCCGACCCCCGCCCCACCGACCGGGCAGCTCGCCCTCCCCGCATCCCCCGCCCAGCCGGCACTCCCCGCCGCCCCCACCTCACCAGCCTTTCCCGGGCAGGCAGCCGGCGCGACCCAGCCAGCCTTCTCCGGGCAGGCAGCCGGCCCCAACCAGCCGGTCTTCCCCGGGCAGCCGGAAGGGCACGGCGGCCCTGCCTCGGCCGCCACACCGACGCCGCCGGGCGCCCCGAACCCCTCGTCGATCCCCCCGCCCCCGCCGGCCTACCCGCCCTACCCGGGCACGGCCGCGCCGAAGAAGAAGCGCGGCCTGCTGATCGCGGCCATCGCACTGGTCGTGATCATGGTGCTCTGCGTGGGTGGCGGCGTGGTGGCCTTCCTGACCCTGCGCGACGCCGAGACCGGCGAGGGGGCCAAGGAGCCCTCGGTCGCCGTCGACGAGTTCCTCACCGCGGTCTACAAGGACCGCGACGCGACCAAGGCGGCCAGCCGCGTCTGCGCCGCCTCCCGCGACGACGACAAGATCGCCGCGAAGGTGGCCGAGGTGGAGAAGTACGCCTCGACCTACCAGAACCCGCGCTTCCGGTGGACCACCCCGAAGGTGGACAACCAGACCGGCGAGCGCGCCACCGTCTCCACCCGGCTCACCATGACCACCGCCGACGAGAAGGTGGCCGACCAGGAGTTGCGCTTCACTGTGGTGCAGAAGACGGGTTGGTGGGTCTGCGAGGTCGCGTGACCCGCGAGCCTGGATAGGCTCGGCTGGTGTGTGCAGCTGAGCGTCCGATCGACCCGGCCGGTACCGGCTGGCCCGCCCGCCTCCACGTGGTGACCGGCAAGGGCGGCACCGGCAAGACCAGCGTGGCGGCGGCGCTGGCTCTCGCGCTCGCCGCCGGCGGCCGACGCACCCTGCTGGTCGAGGTCGAGGGGCGGCAGGGCATCGCCCAGCTCTTCGGCATCGACCCGCTGCCGTACGAGGAGCGGCACCTCGCCGACGCACCTGACGGCGGTGAGGTCCGCGCGCTCGCGGTCGACGCCGAGGAGGCGCTGCTCGAGTACCTGGACATGTTCTACAAACTGGGCGCGGCGGGCCGGGCGCTCCGCAAGCTCGGGGCCATCGACTTCGCCACCACCATCGCGCCCGGCCTGCGGGACGTCCTGCTCACCGGCAAGGTCAAGGAGGCCACCACCCGCACCACCGGGCAGCGGCGGGCGTACGACGCCGTGGTGCTGGACGCCCCGCCGACCGGGCGGATCGGCCGGTTCCTCAACGTGACGGCGGAGACCGCCCGGCTGGCCAAGGTGGGGCCGATCAAGACCCAGAGCGAGGGGGTCGCCGCGCTGCTGCGGTCCCCGATGACCGCGGTGCACGTGGTCACGTTGCTCGAGGAGATGCCGATCCAGGAGACGGTCGACGCGATCGCCGACCTGACCGCCCTCGGCTTCGGCGTCGGAAAGGTGCTCGTCAACGGTGTCCGACCGCCGCTACCCGCCGGGCCGGCGGTCACCGCGGCGGAGTTGAGACGCGGGCTGGTCGCCGCCGGGCTGCCGGCCGATCGGGACATCGTGGCCGGCCTGCACGATGAGGCACGTGACCAGCTCATCCGGCGCGAACTGGAGGATTCGCTCCGCGCCGACCTGGTGGAGTTGGGGCTGCCGATGATCGAGCTTCCGTTGCTGCCCGACGGGGTGGACCGGGCCGGGCTCGCGACGCTGGCCCAGGCCCTCGTCCACGCCGAATGACTCACACCTGAGCGCAGCACGGGCGCGCGGACCCACCGGCCCGATACGCTCGATTGGTGCCTTCCGAAGACGCGGCGCCGCAGCTGGACGTCGACCAGATCCTCGCCGACCCGGGCGTCCGGATCGTCGTGTGCTGCGGTGCCGGCGGAGTGGGAAAGACGACCACCGCCGCGGCGCTGGCCCTGCGGGCTGCCGAGCAGCACGGCCGACGCACGGTGGTGCTCACCATCGACCCGGCCCGCCGGCTCGCCCAGTCGCTGGGCCTGACCGAGCTGGACAACACCCCCCGCCAGGTCAAGGGCATCGACGTCGAGAGCAGCGGCGGCGAGTTGCACGCCATGATGCTGGACATGAAGCGCACCTTCGACGACGTGGTGTTGCAGCACACCGACCCGACGAAGGCCGCGGAGATCTTCGCGAACCCGTTCTACCAGGCGATGAGCTCGACCTTCGCCGGCACTCAGGAATACATGGCGATGGAGAAGCTGGGCCAGTTGCACGCCCGGGGCGAATGGGACCTGATCGTGGTGGACACGCCACCGTCCCGCTCGGCACTGGACTTCCTCGACGCGCCGGCTCGCCTCTCCCGCTTCCTCGACGGCCGGATGCTGCGACTGCTGCTCGCCCCGGCCCGCAGCGGCGGCCGGAGCATGTTCAGCCTGGTCACTGCCTCGTTCGGGATGTTCTCGAAGGTCGTGCAGAAGGTGCTCGGCGCACAGTTGCTGACCGACCTGTCCGGCTTCGTGGCGGCACTCGACTCGATGTTCGGTGGTTTCCGGCAGCGCGCCGAGCAGACGTACCGCATCCTGCAGGCACGGGAGACGGCCTTCCTGCTTGTCGCGACGCCGGAGCCGGACGCGGTCCGGGAGGCCGCCTACTTCGCGGGTCGGCTACGGGACGAGCGGATGCCGCTGGCGGGCCTGGTGCTCAACCGGGTGCACCGTCCGGCGGTCCCGGAGTTGGACGCCGAGCAGAGCCGCGCCGCCGCCGAGCGGCTGACCGAGCTGGGTGGGCATGCGGCCACCGTCGACGTGCTGCGGGCGCACGCGACGCTGGCTCGTCAGGCGGTACGCGAGCAGCAGGTCGCCGCGCGCTTCACCGAGGCGTTCCCGGCCGTGCCTGCGGTATCGGTTACCGCGCAGCCCGCCGACGTGCACGACGTCGACGGGCTGCGGACGATCGGCGCGGCGATCAGCCGGCCGTGACCGGCGTCAGTTGGCCGCGCTGACGAGAATCTTGTCCTTGGCGGCCTTGTCCTTGCTGTTCTTCTTCATCGCGGCCTCGAACATCTTGCGCCAGCTCGTCACCTGCGGGTGACGACGCAGGAGCGCCCGCCGTTCGCGTTCGGTCATGCCGCCCCACACACCGAACTCGATCCGGTTGTCCAGCGCGTCGGCCAGGCACTCGTACCGAACTGGGCAGCTCCGGCAGATCCGCTTCGCCACGTTCTGTTCGGCGCCCTGTACGAACAACGCGTCCGGGTCCCCGTTCTGACATGCCGCAAGTGACGGCCAGTCAGTGATCATGCCCATGTGTACACGTCCCCCCTTGCAGTACCTACCGACCTCGTCGATGCACGTCAGCCGGCAATTCCCCCCGATCGCCCGGCCTGCCTTCCCCAAGGCGGCACGAACGACATGTGGCCTGTCGCCGCCCCCATCATGCTCTGTAGTCGACTGATTACGCAACGTTGTCGGCGAAATCCATCATTTCGGACACTCCCGGCTTCCCGGGCTTTCGACCGCCGGTTACCCCGCCGAGGTCAGCGATAACGCTGCGCCACCTCACAGGATCGGAGGAGACTCACGCCAGGTCATACGCAACCAAGCACCGGGGGTCGTGCGTTTAGCACAACGAGGGCAGCGCGCGCAGGAAATGGGGAAAGAACGCCCAGGCGCCCCTCGTTCCCTACTCGCGTACCCTGTCGAGGTGACCTGGATGCGGAAACGTGACCACAATGTGCTGACCAACGCCGCATCGCTACTCGTGTGTGGCCTGCTGGCCGGCGTGGTGGTCGCTGCGGCGGCCTTCCCCGCGGTAGCGATGTCCGGCCTGGCCGCAAAGGCCGGCGCAGAGACATTCGGTGCCCTGCCCACGGAGCTGACGGTGGCCCGCGCGCCACAGATCAGCTACCTGCTGGCGTCGGACGGCAAGACCCCGCTCGCGACGATGTACGACGAGAACCGACGGGACGTCAAGCTCGCCGACATCTCGGTGCCCATGCAGAAGGCCATCATCGCGGCCGAGGACCACGACTTCTACAAGCACAACGGCGTCGACATCAACGGTGTCGCCCGCGCCTTCGTCAACAACCAGAGCGAGGGCTCCGGTCGCCAGGGTGCCTCGACGCTGACCATGCAGTACGTCCGGCTGGCCATCGCCTACTCGGCGACCCACCCGGCCGACGTGGTCGCGGCGACCGAGGACACCAGCGCCCGCAAGCTCCGCGAGATGCGGCTGGCCCTCCAGGTCGACAAGGAGTTCTCCAAGGACGAGATCCTCACCCGCTACCTCAACCTCGCCTCGTTCGGCAACGGCGCGTACGGCATCTACGCCGCCAGCCAGGTCTACTTCGGCAAGCCGCCGAGCAAGCTGAAGATCGAGGAAGCAGCGCTGCTTGCCGGCATGGTGAAGGCACCGACGACCAACGACCCGACCACCGAGGCCGGTTACCCGCTCGCACTGGACCGACGCAACTACGTCATCCAGAACATGGTCGACATCAAGGCCATCACCCAGCAGGAGGCAGACGCCGCCAAGGCCGTCGATCTGAAGGTGAAGGACAAGCGCACCCCGAACGGCTGCGTCGCCGCAAACGTCAACGAGTGGGGCTTCTTCTGCGACTACTTCTACCGCTGGTGGTTGGATCAGGAGACGTTCGGCTCGACCACGTACGACCGGGAGCGCCGGCTCAAGAGCGGCGGCTACACCGTCGTGACGTCGATCGACGTTCAGGCGCAGCGCGGCGCGGACAAGGCGGTCCGTAAGGCCAAGAGCGTCAACAGCAAGGAAGCGGCAATGGTCGCTGTCGTCGAGCCGGGTACCGGCCGCGTACGGGCGCTCGCGGTCAACCGGCAGTTCAAGCTCGACGACCCGAAGAACCCGAAGAACAAGCTCTCCAGCGATCCGGCGAAGAGCAAGAAGAAGATCCGGGGCAACTACCCGGCGACGGTCAACCCGCTGCTCACCGGCGGCAACGGCATCACCGGGTACCAGGCCGGCTCGACCTTCAAGATCTTCACCATCCTCGCCGCGCTGGAGAAGGGCATCCCGCTCGGCTACACGATCAACGCGCCGCAGCAGTTCAAGTCGGAATACATCATCGACAGCAGCAGCCCGGCGGCCTGCAAGGGCACCCACTTCTACTGCCCGACCAACTCCGGCCTCAAGGCCGGCGGCGTGCAGAACATGTGGTCCGCGTTCGCCCAGTCGGTGAACACCTACTTCGTCCCGCTGCAGCAGCAGGTCGGTGCGGAGAACGTGGTCGACGCCGCCCGGCGGGCCGGCATCCAGTTCCGGGCGAGCAACGACGCCAAGTTCGCCGCCACCAAGAACGACGCCCACCAGTGGGGCGCCTTCACCCTGGGTGTCTCCTCCACCACCCCGCTCGACCTGGCCAACGCGTACGCGACTCTCGCGGCGGACGGCAAGTACTGCGAGCCGATCCCGGTGCAGGAGATCCGCGACCCGGAGGGCAACAAACTGGACATCGCCAACCCGCGCTGTGAGAAGCGGTTCAGCACCGAGGTGGCCCGGGCCGCCGTGGACGCCGCACGCTGCCCGGTCGGCGACAACTCAAGCACCAGCAAGTGCGGTAGCAGCCGTACGGCCCGCGTGGTGAAGGGCATCGTCGACGCGCCGGTCGCCGGCAAGTCCGGCACCACCGACTCGGAGAAGACGGCCGCCCTGGTCGCCATGACCAAGCAGTACTCGGTGGCCGGCATCATGGCCGACCCGGACTGGCCGCAGACGAACGTCAAGATGAAGCACGCCGAGAAGGACGGCATCAACCCGCCGGTGTACGAAACCCTGCGGGATGCCATGAAGGGCAAACCGCGGATGCAGTTCGAGCCGCCCGGCCAGAAGATCTCCGAGGGTGACCAGCGCAGCATCCCCGACGTGAAGTGCGTCTCGGTGGATCAGGCGAAGTCCCGGCTGAAGGGCGCCGGCTTCGAGCCGGTCGTCTCAAGCGCGAGGGTGCCGTCCTCCTGCAAGGCGGGCGACGCGGCCGGCACCAGCCCGGACGGGCGCACGATCAAGGGTGGCGTGGTCACCATCCAGGTCAGCAGCGGCGGCGGTGCCCCCGGTAACACCGACGGCACGCCTCCCGGCGGCCAGCCCGGTCGCCCCGGGGGAGGTCGTCCCGGCGGCTGAGCCGACCAGTAGGACACGACGGGCGGGCACCCTCCTCGGGTGCCCGCCCGTTTCGTCTGTCCGGACCGCCGAGCGCCACGACCACCGTCCGGCCGCGCCGCTGAGCCTGCTTGGTCAGAGACCGAGCTGTCGGCGTACCTCAGAGGCCACCCGGCCACCCTCGGCCTGGCCCGCCACCGCGGCCTGGGCCGCCTTCATCGCCGGGCCCATCTGGGCCTTGCCGGTGAAGCCGCCCGCCGCGAGCGCCCCCGACACCAGCTCGGTCAGCTCGGCGTCCGAGAGCTGCTTGGGCAGGTAGCGGTCCAACACCTCACCCTCGGCGCTCTCCTTCGCGGCCTGCTCGGCGCGGCCCGCGTCGGCGAAGGCGGTGGCCGCCTCCCGACGCTTCTTGGCTTCCTTGGTCAGCACCGCGAGCACCTCGTCATCGGTGAGCTCGCGCTTGGCCTTGCCGGCGACCTCGGCGGTGCCGACAGCGGCCAGGGCCATCCGCAGCGTGGAGGTGGTCAGCTCGTCGCGCGCCTTGAGCGCGGAACGCATGTCGGCAGTGAGGCGGTCCTTCAGCGTGCTCATGGACCGTCAAACTACCCTGAACGCCATGCGAAAGCGCACACTATTCCGGCTCGCCGCCGGAACCGCCGCCATCGGCGCGGCCACCCTCGCGTACGCGTCGCTCGTCGAGCGCAACATGTTCACCCTCCGGCGGTACGACGTGCCGGTGCTCCCGGCCGACGCGGAGCCGCTGCGCGTGCTGCACCTGTCGGACCTGCACATGATGCCCGACCAGGCGCGCAAGCAGCGCTGGGTGGCGTCGCTGGCGGCCCTCGACCCCGATCTGGTGGTGGTGACCGGCGACAACATGGCCCACCCGGGCGCGGTGCCCGGAGTGCTGCGGGCCCTGCAACCGCTGCTGGACTACCCGGGCGCGTTCGTGTTCGGCTCCAACGACTACACCGGGCCGGTGCTGAAGAACCCGTTCACCTACTTCCTGCCCGACCGGGAGTACACCGAAGGCGTCGAGCTGCCCTACGAGGAACTGCGTCAGGTGTTCACCGGTGCCGGCTGGGCGGACCTCAACAACGCCCGGACCACGGTGAAGGCTGGTGGCCGACAGGTCGACCTCGTCGGCGTGGACGACCCGCACATCGACCGTGACGACTACCCTGCCGTGGCCGGCGCGGTGTCGTCCTCGGCCGACCTCTCCATCGCCCTGACGCACTCCCCCGAGCCGCGGCTGCTCGACCAGATGTCGGCGGACGGCTTCGGGCTGCTGCTGGCCGGGCACACCCACGGTGGTCAGGTATGCGTACCGGGCTTCGGGGCGCTGGTGACCAACTGCGGTCTGCCCCGCTCGATGGCGAAGGGCCTGCACCGGTGGCCGGGCTCAGACTCCTGGCTGCACGTCTCCGCCGGCCTCGGCACCCACCCGACCGCCCCGGTCCGCTTCGCCTGCCCCCCGGAGGCCAGCATCCTCACCCTCATCCCCCGCTGACCGCCCCGCGGCCCGCCCGCACGCTGCCCGCCCGCACGCTGCCCGCCTGGCCGAGGGCCGCGGCCCGCTTCAAGATTCGCGCACCATCAGGGATGTTGCTGCCTCGGCGTGTCGCGAGGCAGCAACATCGCGGAAGTTGTGCGGATCTTGGTTACCCGGGAGGGGTCGGGGCGGCAGGGGTACCGAGTTTGACCATCGGGGCGGGTGGGCTACTATTTGTCGGCACGCCTCGGGGTGTGGCGCAGCTTGGTAGCGCGCTTCGTTCGGGACGAAGAGGTCGTCGGTTCGAATCCGGCCACCCCGACCAGAGGTAAAAGGCCAGGTGAGAATTCCTCTCACCTGGCCTTTTTGTCTCACCCGGCAAGCCCTGTCGACCGATTCCCGTGCTGCCGGGGCCTGGCTAACGTCCGCGTATGACCCGCCCGCAGGCGCCTCAGCCATGGATCCCGCCCGACGGGCCGGCAGCGGCACCCCTTGCGGCCCCGGTGGACGGCCGCGCCACCTTCCTCTCGCTCCTGGCCATGTACCTGCTGGCGGGCCTGGCGATCGCATGTTGGGCGGGAGCGGCGTACAGCGCCCGGATGATCCTTCTTGGCCTCGACATGGTCGAGGGTCTGCTGAGCTTCGTCGGCCTGCTCGGTCTCGCCGCATCCGAGGTGTTCGCGTTGCTGTTCACCATCACCGCTGCCTTCGAGCTACGCGCGCGCAACTCACGCCGTGCGGCCCTGGTGGCCGGCCTGGTCGCGGTCATCGGGGTCGTCACGACGATCGTGTTCCTGATCTGGGTTTCGACCACCGCGGGTACCGACTCGTAGCAGGTGCCGACGAAGCTCGGCGATGCCGCTCGGTGCGCCCGGCCTCAGTCCTGCCGTTCGGTGCGCTCGATCTCCGCGAACGCGGCGGCCAGGTAGTCGTCAAACGGCACGCTCGTCGCCGCCAACAGGTCGGCCACCAGCAGCGGGGCGTGTCGGGCCAGCGCGGCCGCGTCCGGAGGTGACTCGTCGCTCTCGGGGTCGTACACCCCCAACGCGCCGGCCAGCAGGACGAGCACCACGTGCGGGTCGACGTCCGAACGCCACCGCGCCGACTCCTGTACGCAGTGGGTCAACACCTGACGGATGTCGTCGCCGGTCAACCCGTCCGGGTGGCTCTCCTCCAGCAGCAACCGGACCACCCCGCCGAGCACCAGGCCGGAACGCTCGTCCGCCGCGAGACCGCCGACTGCCTCGTCGTACGCCTGACCGTCGCGTTCCTGGGCGGCGGCGACGGCCGCCGTCGCGGTTACCGCGATGGCGCGGGCGGTAGCGGGCAGATGTCGCCAGGTGCCGGTCATCGCGCCAGCATCGCAGACCCGGCAGACATCGACCGACCGCCATCACGGCGAGTGGATCAACGTGGGATTGGTCACCCGACAGGCCCAATCACCGCGAGCGGCGGCCGAAACGGTTCGCGCGGCGTCAGACCCACCGAACAGAATGCCGGCATGCTGCGTCGTGCCCTGCCCCGCCGAACGGAAGCTCGCCGGCTCCTCCTCGGCACCCTGCTGTCGGCGGTCGGGCGAGGGCTGACCCTGCCGTTCCTGTTCATCTATCTGACCGACGTACGCGGGCTCACCGACACCCGCGCCGGGCTCGTGATCGGTTGGTACGGCGCGGTCACCCTGGCCCTGTCGCCGCTGGGCGGAACGCTCATCGACCGCTTCGGCGCCCGCTGGGTGGTGGTGCCCTGCCTGCTGCTCGAAGCGATCGGCACCGGCTCGCTCGCGCTGGTCCACTCGACCGGTTCGGCGGTGCTGGTGATGACGGTGATCGCCATCGGCAGCTCGGCGATCTGGTCGGGGCAGAACACCATCCTCGCCTCGTTGACCGACGACGACGAACGGCAGCGCGTCTTCGGGCTGAACTTCGCCCTGCTCAACCTGGGCATCGGCATCGGCGGCATGACCTCCGGCGCGATCGTCGACACGGCCCGGCCCGGCACCTTCCAGACGATCTACCTGCTGGACGCGGTGACCTACCTGATGCCGGCATTGATCCTGCTCACCCTGCCCGCCGTGGGTCACCGACTCGGCAACCGTCGAGGCGTCGACGAGCCGTCGCCCGGCGGCTACCTGACGGTGCTTCGTGACCGCCCGTTCCGACGACTGGTGATCTTCGGGCTGATCCTCACCACCTGCGGGTACGCACAGGTGGAGGTGGGCTTCGCCGCGTACGCGGTGCGGGTGGCCGAGGTGAACCCGCGAGTCGTGGCCTGGGCGCTCGCGGCCAACACCGTGATGATCGTGCTCGCGCAACTGGTGGTGATCCGCCGGATCGAGGGCCGCAGCCGCACCCGGGCGCTGGCCGTGGTCGGGGCGGTGTTCGCCGCCGCCTGGTTGGTCCTCGGCGCAGCCGGCCTGGTCAACGGTGAGAGCGCGGTGCTGGCCGCCCTGTGCGTGGTGCTCTGCTCGGCGATCTTCGGCTTCGGCGAGACGATGCTGTCCCCGGTGATGCCCGCACTGACAAACGCGCTGGCCACCGACGAGCTACGCGGCCGGTACAACGCGATGAGTTCGATGATCTTCGGAGTCAGCGGTGTGATCGGCCCGGTGACCGCCGGCCCCCTCATCGGCGCCGCCAACGGCATGGTCTGGGTGGCGACGGTGGTCGGCGGCTGCCTGGTCGCCTCACTTGTCGCGCTCTCCCTGCGCCGACTGCTCACCGCGGAGCAGGACGGCGTCGCAACGACTGCCCCGGCAGCGTCCGCCCCCACGCCAGCCCTCACCTGACCTCACCCGACCCCCGAGGGGACCTGACACACCCCACACCCCACGCCTGCGGGCGCGGGGCGCGGGGCGCGCCAAGATCCGAGCAACTTCACGGATGTTGGTGCCTCGGGCGTGCGGGAGACAGCAACATCGGCGAAGTTGCTCGGATCTTCCTCGTTGATCTTGCCCGCAGTGGTCATGTGCGGGCCGGCGCAGGCGTGGGCAACCAGGGCGAACGGGGCGACACGACACGCGCCCGAGGGCCACACACGCCGCCCCGAGGGCGACACGACACGCGCCCGAGGGCCCACACGCGCCCGAGCGCCCACACGCGGATCCACGGGCGGCACGACACGCGGACGCGAGGGTGGCACGACATGGGACGAGGTCGGGCCCCGGAGCACCAGCTCCGGGGCCCGACGAATCGCGGGATCGGCCGTCAGGCGGCGGGGACCTCGGCAGTGGTGCGGATCCGGTCCAGCGTCGGTGCGGAGACCGGCGACTGGGCGGTCAGGTAGTCCACGAACGCGTCCAGGTCGATCTGGCCGGTGACCAGGTTCGTGCCGCCGGTGAGGGCGCTGAAGCCGTCACCGCCCCCGGCCAGGAAGTTGTTCACCGTCACCCGGTAGGTGGCGGCGGTGTCGACCGCGGTGCCGCCCAGGGTGAGGCTGCCCCGAACCACGCGGGTGCCGGCGCACGGGTCGGCGACGGTACCGGTGGTGCCGTTCGGGTCGACCACATAGCCGACCGTGGACGACGGGTACAGGGTCCGCCCGGTGACGAACTGCTGCTCCAGGACGCAGTAGAGCTGCGCTCCGGTCAGGTCCAGTGTCACCAGGTTGTTGGCGAACGGCTGCACGGTGAACGCCTCCTCGTAGGTGACCGGGCCGGCGTCGAGGTCGGCCCGGACCCCGCCCGGGTTCATGAAGGCGGCGACGGCGTTCTGTTCGTCGTCGGTGGCGGCGAGCTGTGCGTCGGCGATCAGGTTGCCCAGCGGCGATTCGCCCAGGCTCGTACCGAAGAGGGTTTCCTGGCTCCGGGTGATCGCCTGGCTGGTCACGCCGACCTGGCGTCCGGCGACCGGGCCGAGCACCGTCTTGTAGCGGTTGATCAGCGCGGTCTGCCGCGGGTCCTTGGCGACGTCGCGGGTGACCACGACGTTGTTCGCGGCCGCGGACAGCACGTCACCGCTCCGGCGGTCGATCTTCAGGTCGATGTCGGTGACCAGGCGACCGAAGGAACTGGCGCTGGTGACCAGTTTGCCGTTGATGTTGCAGTTGTACGCCTGGTGGGTGTGCCCGCTGACCACCACGTCGATGGACGGGTCCATCCGGTTGGTGATGTCCACGATCGGGCCGGTCATCCCGACGCAGTCGTTGATGCCGCCGGTCGCCGCCTGGGTGCCACCCTCGTGCAACAGGACGACGATCGCCTGTACGCCCTTGCGGCGCAGCTCGCGAGCGTACCTGTTGGCGGTGTCCGCCTCGTCGGCGAAGCTGAGGCCGGCGACGCCCTGCTGGCTCACGATCTGCGGGGTGCCCTCCAGGGTCATGCCGATGAAGCCGACCTTGACGCCCTGCACCTTGTGGATCGCGTACGGCGCCATCAGCGGCTTGCCGGTCGCGGTCGTGAAGGCGTTCGCGGACAGGTACTTGAAGCCGGCCCCCCGGTACGGGGTGCCGTCGATGCAGCCGTCCACCGGGTGGCAGCCGCCGTTCTGGATGCGCAGCAGCTCGGCGGCGCCTTCGTCGAACTCGTGGTTGCCGACGCTGGCGTAGTCCAGCCCGGCCATGCTCAGCGCCTCGATTGTCGGCTCGTCGTGGAACGCGGCCGAGAGCAGCGGGGACGCACCGATCAGGTCACCGGCGGCGACAGTGATGGTGTTCTTCTTCTTGGCGGCGGCGCGCAGCTCGGCCAGGTGGGTGGCCAGGAACTCGACGCCACCGGCGGTCTGCCCGGCGATGGTGCCGCTGGACCCGCTCGGCGGTTCGAGGTTGCCGTGGAAGTCGTTGAGGGCCAGCAGGGTGACGTCGACCGGCTTCGGCCGCGCGTCGGCTTGCTCAGGGCTGGTGGCGACCGCGCCGAGGGCGGCCACCGCGAGCGCGGTCAGGCCGACACCGGCCCGACGCATCCCGGTTATGAACATGGATCTCCTCGTGAGAATCGGCGCGTACGGTGCCCGGCCTCTGGTTCGACCGGGGCCACCGACGGACGCCGTCGAAGGGGTCGCGGATGGCGGTGGTTGAGCATGGGCCCCCGCCCCGACAGCCTCTCATCCGTTTGCCCGGCGGTCGACCCGGGCAGCACATCGGAGCTGCGCGTACGCCGGGACCGGAATCGATCACCACTTGGCGCGGTCTGCCGGACAGCGTCGTACCCAGGGTCTAGAAAGGACGGGACGGCCCACGCGGACAGGAGGCATCGTGAGTGGATCGACCCCGGTGGTGGAGCAGGTACGGTCGGCGGACGGCACGCCCATCGCCTTCGAGCGGTCCGGTGCCGGTCCGGCGATCATCCTGGTCGGCGGCGCGTTCGGTGACCGCAACGCGACGCGCGACCTGAGTGCGGCGTTGGCGCCGGACTTCACCGCCTTCGGCTATGACCGTCGGGGCCGGGGCCAGAGCGGCGACACCGCTCCCTACGAGGTCGGTCGTGAGATCGACGACCTGGCCGCCCTGATCGCGGCGGCGGGTGGCTCGGCAGCCGTCTACGGCATCTCCTCCGGTGCCGTCCTGGCCGCCCTCGCCACCGCGCAGGGCCTGTCGGTGACCGGGTTGGTCATGTTCGAGCCACCGTTTCAGGTGGGTTCGCACGTGGGCGTACGTCCGGACATCACCCCGCAGCTCATCGAGCTGATCGCCGCCGACGATCGGGACGGCGCGGTGGCGACCTTCCTCAGCGCCTCGGTGGGGCTGCCGGCCGAGCAGATCAGCGCGATGCGGTCGCAACCGATGTGGGCTGGGCTGACGGCGGTCGCGCACACCCTGGTGTACGACGCGATCGTCACCGCTGGAGGCCGACTCCCCGCCGACCGCCTGGGGGCCGTCACCACGCCGACCCTCGGGGTGGACAGCACCGGCAGTCCACAGTGGTTGCGGGACGCTAGCCGGGCTGCGGCCGAGGCGGTTCCGGGTGGCCGGTCCGTCAGCCTCGACGGTGGCTACCACGACGTGCCACCGACGACGCTGGCCCCGGTGCTGCGCGAGTTTCTGCTCGGTTGACGACACCGCCACGCGCAAACCGCCACCCGGGCCAGCCGGAGTCCGGTGCGTCAGCCGCCGCGCAGCGCCTCCTCGACCAGGGCCGTCACAGCGTCCCGTGGCAAGGCGTCCGCCACGCCGGGCCGGGCCGCCAGGTAGGTGGCGATCCGCTCGGCCGGCCAGCCGTGCGACTCACGTAGCCCGCTGGCGATCATGCCGAGGTAGATCGGCGCGGGTGGTCGGCACCGCGCGGCGGACGCCCCCTCCGGGGCGGTGAACGTGAGCATCGGTACGCCGTCGCGGCTGCCCGGGCAGATCAACGTCTCGTACCGGCCAGGGCCGAGCGTGGCCCGCCCGTCGGCGACGGCGGCGTCGATGGCCGCGCCGGTCGCCGGGATCAGGTCGGCGGGGTCGCCCGGCGGACGATACATCTCCTGCGCCGCGATGTCGGTGAACTGCTCCAGGGTGACCAGGTAGGCGCGGGCAGGGGCCTCGCCCGGCAGGTGCGGGTCGTAGAAGGCCATGCCGCCGGTCCAGGCACCAGACTCACCGGCGAAGTAGATGCCGCCGGGCAGCGTCACCGGCACCGATCGGCTCGGCGGACGGCGGTCGCGGCAGCCCGGGTACGTCCGCTTTCCGCCGGGTGGGCAGCCGCCACCGATGTACCAGGCCAGCCGGGCGGCGTGCATGTTCGAGCCGTACGAGACGTACCAGACCAGCACGACACAGCCCTCAGAACCCGCAGGTCTGCCCGGCGGAGTGACTGACCTGCACGGTGTGGGTCACGCAGCCGCCGGCCTCCACCGAGTGCAGCAGGAACGCGGTGGGCTCGTCGACCCAACCGATCTGCTCGTCGGCGCTCATGGTGAGCGTGCTCTGCTTCAACGTGCTTGGTGCCACGGTGAGGACAGTGCCCGCGTACGCCGTGGTGACCGGGCGGTGCAGGTGGCCGGCGCCCACCCGTACGACGTGCCGGTGCCGGCCGATCACCTCGGCGAGCGCGGCACCGTCGGCGAGCCGGATGGAGTCCGCCGCGGGAATGCCGACCGCTACCGGCGGGTGGTGCAGGAAGATCACGGCGGGCACCTCGGGTCGCCCGGCCAGCACCCCGTCGAGCCAGCCGAGCTGCTCCTCGCCGAGCTGGCCGCCGTCACTGCCGGGGACGAGCGAGTCGAGCACCACCACCGACGCCGCCTCGTGGTCGACGTGGTAGTAGGCCGAGAAGCCGCCGCCGAGCCATGGCGTGCCCCCGAACGCGTCGATCAGGGACTCCCGGTCGTCGTGGTTGCCGGTGACCAGGTGCACCGGCAGCGGGAACCCGCCGATCACCTCGCGCAGCGCCGCGTACTCCTCGGGTTGCCCGTGGTCGGCCAGGTCACCGGTGATCACGACGCACTCCGGTCGGGGCCGCAACGCCAGCACCCGGCCGAGCGCCCGGTGCAACCCGGCGGCGGGTTGCGCGGCGAGCAGGCCGGTGGTCAGGTGCGGGTCACTGAGCTGGGCGATGAGCAACGAGCTCGCCTCCTCGGCGCCGGGGTGCTTCAGGCTATCGCCGGGCGCGACATCCCGGGGGCAGGCGTCCACAGGCCGCGTCCACAGCCTGTGGATAGCACGTGTGTACGAAGGTCGCTGTCCCGCCACCGTGAGTACGCTTGATCGAGCGGTTCGGCGTCGGCCGGCCCCCTCCCCTACCTGGAACGACGTGCGAGTGGATCATCAGCGAGTCATCCGTGACGTCACCGTCCGCCTGCCGATGGCGTCGAGCACGCCGGAGGTGTGTCGGTGGGCGGTCACCGCGCTGTCCCGCCACACCCCGGCGACCATCTCCGTACTCCTGGCGGCCCACGACCGTCTGCGCTGCGTCGCGGCGACCGGGGCCTGGCAGGTCTTCGCCACGGTGCCGGCGCGGACCGGCATCGTCGGCCGGGTGTACGCGACCGGCACCCCTGCCGTGGTCCCGGACGTCACCGTCGACCCCGACTACCTACCGGTACGCCCGGACGTGACAACCGAACTGTGCGTACCCGTGGTGGACCCGACGGGCCGGACGATCGGCGTACTCGACCTGCAGTGGAGTGAGCCGACCGACCTGGAGCCGTGGCGGGAGACCGCGCAGCGGCTGGCCGACCGGCTCGGCGCGCGGATCGCCGCCCTCGGTGGCCCGCCGGCGGAGAGCCGCAGTGAGAAGCTGCTCCGGCACGCCGCCGCGCTCTCCTCCGCACCGACCGAGGGAGAGGTGATGGGGGTGGCGGCCCGCGCCGCCCGGGAGGTCTCCACGCTCTCCACCGCGCTGCTGCTGGTCGGCGGCAAGCTCGGTCCGCCCTCGGCGACGCCGAGCGACCTGGAGACCCGGATCCGTGCCGAGCTGGCCGGGGCGGGTCCGGTCGCTCTGGACCGGATGGTCGACCGGGCACACCGGTACGGCGCCGGCTACACACTTGGCGAGGCCGGGCATCCGCCGACCGAGGACTACCGTCCGCTGACCCGGGCGGGGGTACGCACACTTGTCGCCGTACCGGTCGGGCCGACGGACGCCGGAGGTGTGCTCCTGGTCGCCGACGAACGCGCGCTGCGTCCGGACCCGACCACGGTCAGCCTGATGGAGTTGCTCGCCGGGCAGGCCTGGACGAGCGTGGACCGCCTGCGCACGCTGGCCCGGCTGCGCGAGCAGGCCAGCTCCGACCCGCTGACCGGGTTGCGGCACACCGGCCCGTTCGGGCAGCGGATCGCGGCGGCCACCCCCGGGCGTACGGCCCTGCTGGCGATCGACGTGGACGGCTTCAAGACCGTGAACGACACGTACGGCCACCAGGCCGGCGACCGGGTGCTTGTCGGCTTGGCCCGGGCGCTGGAGGAGGCGCTGCGGCACGGCGACGAGCTGTACCGGATCGGTGGTGACGAGTTCGTCGCGGTGATCGAGGTCAGCCGCCCGGAGGAGGCGGTCCGGATCGCCGAACGGCTCACCGAGGCGGCTCGACGTATCGGCCGCACCATCAGCGTGGGCGTCGCCCTCCCTCGCCCCGGCGAAACCCCCGATCGCACCCTGAAGCGAGCCGACCAGGCCCTCTACACGGTAAAACGCCAAGGCCGAGACGGAGTCCTCCTAGCCGCAGCCTAACCCCACCCCGGCCCCGGCCCCCCGGCCTGCAGGGACCAACCCTGGCCCGCGTCGATCATGGACTTATGGTGGGCGCTTTGGCCTCGGAAGGAGTAAACGTCCCCCACCACAACTCCATGATCGACGCGGGTCAGGGGGCGGGCGGGGCCGGACCGAGGGGCCGGGGCCGAGGGCGGGGTTAGGGGGTGCGGAGTTCTTTGGCCAGGAGTTCGGCGATCTGGGCGGTGTTGAGGGCTGCGCCCTTGCGGAGGTTGTCGCCGGTGACGAAGAAGTCGAGGGCGCGGGGGTCGTCCAGGGCTCGGCGGATTCGGCCGACCCAGGACGGGTCGGTGCCGACGGCGTCGATCGGCATCGGGAACTCCCCGGCCGCAGGGTCGTCGACGAGGATCACCCCGGGGGCGTTGCGGAGCGCCTCGCGGGCCCCCTCGGCGTCGACCTCGGTGGCGAAGACCGCGTGTACGGCCACCGAGTGCGCGGTGACCACCGGTACCCGGACGCAGGTCGCGGAGACCTTGAGGTCGGGGAGGCCCAGGATCTTCCGCGACTCGTTGCGGATCTTCATCTCTTCCGAGGACCAGCCGCTGTCCGCCGGGGAGCCGGCCCAGGGGACCACGTTGAGCGCCATCGGTGCAGGGAACGGCCCCAGGTCGTCGCCGACCGCCTGGCGTACGTCGCCGGTGCGCGAGCCGAGCGCCCGGTCGCCGGCGACCTTGGTGAGCTGGTCGTGCAGGATGTCGACGCCGGACTGACCGGCCCCGGAGACCGCCTGGTAGGAGGCGAGCACCAGCTCCCGGAGGCCGTACTCGCGGTGCAGCGGCGCGACGGCGACGATCATCGCGAGGGTGGTGCAGTTGGCGTTGGCGATGATGCCGCGGGGCCGGTTGCGGACCTGCTCGGGGTTGATCTCCGGGACGACGAGCGGGACGTCGCGGTCCATCCGGAACGCGCCGGAGTTGTCGACAGCGATCGCGCCCCGGGAGACGGCGATCGGCGCCCACTCGGCGGAGACCTCGTCGGGCACGTCGAACATGGCCACCTGGACCCCGTCGAACGCCTCGGGGGTCAGCGCCTGGACGACGAGTTCCTCGCCCCGGCAGCGCACCCGGCGGCCGACGGAACGCTCTGACGCGAGCAGCCGGATCTCACCCCAGACGTTGCGCCGCCCGGTGAGCAGCTCACACATGACGGTGCCGACGGCACCTGTCGCTCCGACCACGGCGAGGGTGGGCAGCGCCGTCATCGGCGCTACCTACCCGTCCCCGCGTAGACCACGGCTTCGGTGTCGCCGCCAAGCTCGAACGCGTCGTGGATGGCCCGGACGGCGGCGTCGAGGTCGGTGTCCCGGCAGACCACGGAGACCCGGATCTCGGAGGTGGAGATCATCTCGATGTTGACGCCGGCCGCGCCGAGCGCGGCGAAGAAGCCGGCGGCCACCCCGGGGTGTGAGCGCATGCCCGCGCCGATCAGCGAGACCTTGCCGACGTGGTCGTCGTAGAGCAGGCCCTTGAACTTGACCGGCTCCTGGATCTTGCTGAGCGCCGCCATGGCGGTGGGGCCGTCGGCCTTGGGCAGGGTGAACGAGATGTCCGTCCGGCCGGTGCCCTCGGTGGAGACGTTCTGGACGATCATGTCGAGGTTGATCTCGGCGCCGGCGACGGTGTCGAAGATCCGCGCGGCGGCGCCCGGCTCGTCGGGCACGCCGACAATCGTGATCTTTGCCTCGCTGCGGTCGTGCGCGACCCCGGTGATCAGTGCCTGCTCCACGGAAAGGTCCTCCATCGATCCGGTGACCATCGTGCCGGTGTTGGTCGAGTATGACGAACGGACGTGGATCGGCAACCCCGCCCGCCGGGCGTACTCCACGCTACGCAGGTGCAGCACCTTCGCGCCGCACGCGGCCAGCTCGAGCATCTCCTCGTAGGTGATCTGCTGGATGTGCCGGGCGTTGGGCACGATGCGCGGGTCGGCGGTGAAGATGCCGTCCACGTCGGTGTAGATCTCGCAGACGTCGGCGTGCAGGGCGGCGGCGAGCGCCACGGCGGTGGTGTCCGAACCACCGCGGCCCAGCGTGGTGACGTCCTTGGTGTCCTGCGAGACGCCCTGGAAGCCGGCCACGATGACCACCGACCCCTCGTCGAGCGCGCCCTTGAGCCGCCCGGGGGTGACGTCGATGATCCGGGCGCGGCCGTGCACCGACGTGGTGATCACGCCGGCCTGCGAGCCGGTGAACGAGCGGGCTTCGTACCCCAGGTTGTGGATGGCCATGGCCAGCAGGGCCATGGAGATCCGCTCCCCGGCGGTGAGCAGCATGTCCAGCTCGCGGCCCGGCGGCAGCGGGCTGACCTGGTTGGCCAGGTCGAGCAGCTCGTCGGTGGTGTCGCCCATCGCGGAGACCACCACCACCACGTCGTCGCCGGCCTTGCGGGCGGCGACGATGCGCTCGGCCACCCGCTTGATCCGCTCGGCGTTGGCGACGGAGGACCCGCCGTACTTCTGCACCACGAGTGCCACGACGGTGCACTCCCTCCCAGCGACCCTGAGCGTGCCGACGCCGCCGGAACCGGGGCCGGCGGCGCGTGTCAGACCCCTTGAGGGTATCCGGCGGGTAACGGCGCCGGGTCAGGTGATCCCACCATCCGGCCCGCCCGGTGCCGGCCGGGCCGGTCCCCCGAGGTCGGGCAGGTACGCGGGGACGGTCCCGCCCGACACGCCGGGAGGGGCCCGCAACGCGTCGGCACCCACCAACCGCCCGTACCCCCCAGAATGGGCCGGTGCCCGTCCTCAACCGCTCGGCCGGCCGCGTGCTCGGGCCGCTCGTCCTCGCCCTGCCGACGCTCCTGGTCGCCTGCACAAGTGAACAGCCGCCGACCCCACCACCCGCCGATCCGGGGCCGGTCGAGGTGGACGCCGCGCGCGACGAGCTCGCCGCGCTCGCCGCGGCGGCACAGGATCGGCACCTGACGGCCCAGTACGTGTACAGCCAACCGGGCCAGCTCGATCGCACCATCGTGTTCACGAGCGCGAACGACGGCAGCTGGCGGGTCGACGTGCCGGGGGGCGCGTTGGGTGGCACGGCAGACGTCTCGATGGCCACCACTGCCGACGGGTTGTTCCAGTGCGCCCTGCCCTCGGCCGGTCACGCCGAGCCGGCGAGCTGCGTACGCCTGGGGGAGCGCGACGACGCGATCCCGCGTCGGCTGGACCCCCGGGTTCAGCACCCGCTCACCGACTGGCTGGACGTGCTCACCGACCGACGTGCGCCGCTGGCGGTCGCCCCGGCCGACGCCCCCGAGGGGCTCACCGGCGCCTGCTACTCGGTGGACTCCACCTCGGCGTCGCTCAACGCCCCGCTGGATGTGGGCATCTACTGCTACGACCGGGACGGCACACCGACCGGCGTCCGGACCGGAGCCGGGACGCTGAGACTGGCTGCCGTACCCGGCCCGGCACCGGCGACCGTGCAGCTGGCCGGCCCGGTGGTGGTCGACCGGGAGCCGCTGGACACCGCGGCGCCACCGACCCCGGACCCGTCGGAGAGCCCGGGCGCGGGAACGCCCTGATCTTCGTCCCGTTACGGGTGCTCTTGCCCACATTCGGGCACCCCGCACTGAGGGGCGAATCACCCATACAGGACGATCCGACGTATGGCCGATCTCACTCCGCTGCTCGCCTACCGCTGGAGTCCGCTGGCGTTCCACCCCACCGGGAAGGTGAGCGCGGCCGACACCTCCTCCCTGTTGGAGGCGGCCCGCTGGGCACCCTCCCTGGGCAACCGCCAGCCCTGGCGGTTCACGGTCGGGTACCGCGACGACGAGACGTGGAAGCGGATCCTGGTCAACCTGCCCGAACGCGACCAACGCTGGGCGCACCGGGCCGCCGCGCTGCTACTCGCCGCACATGTCGAGCCCGACAGCGCGTCGACCGACGGGATCGCGTACGACCTGGGCCAGGCGGTTGCCCATCTCACAGTCCAGGCCACCGCGCTCGGGTTGCACGTTCGGCAGGTGCTCAGCGTGGACCGTGCCGGACTCGCCGCCGACCTGAACCTGCCCAGCGACGTGCGGCCGTACGCGGTGCTCGTCGTCGGGCAGCTCGGCGACCCGCTCAGCCTCCCGGCGGACCTCGTCGCCGAGGAGACCGGCCTGCGTCGCCGCCGACCGCTGGCCGACCTCCTGATCGGCTGACCGGCACCTGCCTACTCGCCGCGGCTGGCGCGGAGCAGGACCGTCGCGGCCTGGGTCGGCTTCGGGCTGGGCGCGTCACCGACACCGCCACGGGCGCGGCTCGGGCCTCCGCCGGACGACCAGCGCGGCGCGTACCTGGGGGCGCTGCGGCTCGGCGAGCAGGTGCAGTACCTGATCGCTCCGGCCGGGTCGACCGCGCTCGGTGTGACCGCCGGCGGCTGGGGTTGGTTACCGACGGCAGCGATCTTCGTGCTGGTAGCGATGGTGGTCAGGCCCGCGGTGGCCCGGGCACAACGGACACCGAGGCTGGGTTCCCAGGCCCCAGCGTCGACAATGACCCCGGTCCCATAGTCCGGACCAGCCTTTCCACCCCTCGTTCCATCACGTAGGGTGACCTGGATATGTGGCAGGCGCTTCTCCTCCTTAGCCGCCGCGACGAGGCCTGACCGGCCGGCACCTCGTCGCGGAGTCGCATCGCGCCGTCCAGCAATCCGAAATCCTCCTCGGCACCGCCGCGCACCGTCGCCCGGCACTTAGCCGACACCTTCCGATCTGCTGACGCCACATGTTCCAGGGAGCACTCTGAGATGGCTCAACCTGTCACCGACGCCGAGACCGATCCGATCGCCCGGCAGCAACCAAGTCGGATGCCGTACCAGCGCTACCAGCCGTACGGGGAGCAGTTCCGGGTCGACCTGCCGGACCGCACCTGGCCCACCCGCACCGTCGAGGCCGCCCCCCGGTGGTGCGCGGTGGATCTCCGCGACGGCAACCAGGCCCTGATCGACCCGATGTCGCCGGAGCGCAAGCGCCGGATGTTCCAGCTGCTGGTCCAGATGGGCTACAAGGAGATCGAGGTCGGCTTCCCGTCGGCCAGTCAGACCGACTTCGACTTCGTCCGGCAGCTCATCGAACAGGACATGATCCCGGACGACGTCACCATCCAGGTGCTCACCCAGTGCCGGGAGCACCTGATCGACCGGACGTTCGAGTCGCTGCGCGGCGCGAAGCGGGCCATCGTGCACTTCTACAACTCGACCTCCACCCTCCAGCGCCGGGTGGTCTTCGGCCTGGACAAGGACGGCATCGCCGACATCGCCACCACCGGGGCGCGGCTCTGCCAGAAGTACGCGGAGATCCACACCCCGGACACCGAGATCTTCTACGAGTACTCGCCGGAGTCCTACACGGGCACCGAGCTGGAGTACGCGCTGGAGGTCTGCTCCCGCGTGATCGACGTGATCGACCCGACCCCCGACCGGCCGCTGATCATCAACCTGCCGGCCACCGTCGAGATGGCCACCCCCAACGTGTACGCCGACTCGATCGAGTGGATGCACCGGCACCTGCCGCGCCGCGACAGCGTGGTGCTGAGCCTGCACCCGCACAACGACCGGGGCACCGGCGTGGCCGCCGCCGAGCTGGGCCTGCTCGCCGGCGCGGACCGCATCGAGGGCTGCCTGTTCGGCAACGGCGAGCGCACCGGCAACGTCGACCTGGTGACCCTGGGCCTCAACATCTTCTCCCAGGGCATCGACCCGATGATCGACTTCTCGAACATCGACGAGATCCGGCGCGCGGTCGAGTACTGCAACCAGCTACCTGTGCACGAGCGCCACCCGTACGCCGGTGACCTCGTCTACACCGCCTTCTCCGGCTCCCACCAGGACGCCATCAAGAAGGGCTTCGACGCCCTCGCCGCCGACGCGAAGGCGGCCGGCGTGCCGGTGGACGAGCACACCTGGGCGGTGCCGTACCTGCCGATCGACCCGAAGGACCTGGGCCGTACCTACGAGGCGGTCATCCGGGTCAACTCGCAGTCCGGCAAGGGCGGCGTCGCGTACATCATGAAGAGCGAGCACCAACTGGACCTGCCGCGCCGGCTCCAGATCGAGTTCTCCGGGGTGGTCCAGCAGGTCACCGACCACGACGGCGGCGAGGTCGACCCGGCCGCCATGTGGCAGATCTTCGCGACCCACTACCTGCTCGACCACCAGCCCGACCCGGCGGTCCGGTTGACCGGCTACACGATCAGCACCATCGACGGCAAGGTCGAGATCGACGCGCAGGTCGGTGTGGGCGGCGAGCAGCGGTCCCTGACCGCTGTCGGCAACGGCCCGATCGACGCGTACGTCAACGCGCTCCAGTCGGTCGGGGTGGGCGTGCGGGTGCTCGACTACCACGAGCACGCGCTCTCCTCCGGCGGTGACGCGCAGGCCGCCGCGTACGTGGAGTGCGAGGTGGACGGCAGGACGGTCTGGGGTGTGGGCACCGACGCCAACATCGTCACCGCGTCGATCAAGGCGGTCACCAGCGCCGTCAACCGCGCCCGCCGCTGACCGCGCGCCACACCCCCGGAGTACCTGCCTACTTCGGGGGTGTGGCGGCGGGCAGCGAGTGGCAGGGTTGGGACGGCGGGGCTTCCCGGGGCGGTCGGTGCACCAGCACGAGGGCCAGCAGCGCGCCGACCACGAGTAGCCCGGCGCACCACTCCATGGCGCCCCGGAACGCGTCGGTCAGCTCGCCCTTCTGCTCGTAGCCGCCACCGGAGAGCCCGACAAGCAGTGGCAGCGCCGCCACCGCGAGCAGGCCGCCGGCCCGGGACGCCGCGTTGTTGAAGCCGCTTGCCACCCCGGAGAACCGATCTTCCACGGCGGCGAGCACGGACGCGGTCAGCGGTGCCACCACCAGGGTCAGCCCGATGCCGAAGAGCAACACCCCGGGCAGTACGTCCCGCCAGTACGACGCGCCCGGCCCGACGCCGCGCAGCAGCAGCAGACCGACTGCGGCGACCACCGGACCGATGGCGAGCGGCAGCCGTGGGCCGATCCGCGCCGACAGCGCGCCGGCACGCGCGGACCCGACCAACAGCAGCAGGGTCATCGGCAGCAGCGCGATGCCGGTGCGGAAGGCGGACCACTCCACCACGTTCTGCAGGTAGACGGCGAAGAAGAAGGTGAAGCCGCCGAGCGCCGCGTAGACGACGACGGTGAAGAGGTTCAGCACCGAGAAGAGGCGGCTGCTGAACAGCCCGGTGGGCAGCATCGCGGCGTCGCCACGTCGCCGCTCCAGCAGCACGAAGGCCACCGCCGAGAGCACCCCGACCACCGCCGCGATCAGCACCTCGGCGGAGTCGAACCCGCGGGCCGGCGCGTCGATGAGGGCGTAGGTGACGCCGGCGAGCGCGAGCGCGCCGAGCAGGGCGCCGGCGACGTCGAACCGCCGTCTGGTCCGCCCCCTCCCCTGCGTCCGGGAGGCGCTCTCGTCGCGACTCTCCGGCACCCAGCGCAGGGCGGCCAGCAGCACCAGCACGGCGATCGGCAGGTTGAGGAAGAAGATCCACCGCCAGGAGAGCGCGTCGATCAGCCAACCCCCGATGAACGGCCCCAGCGCGGTGGACACCCCGGACAGCCCGGCCCAGGCGCCGATCGCGCGCCCCCGGTCGTCGGGATGGAAGCTCGCCTGGAGCACCGAGAGCGAACCGGGGGTGAGCAACGCGCCACCGGCACCCTGGAGGAACCGGGCCCCGATCAGCCACTCGGTGCCCTGGGCCAGCCCGCACAGCACCGAGGCGGCAGTGAACCACAGCACGCCGATGAGGAAGACCCGCCGCCGGCCGAAGCGGTCCCCGAGCGCGCCGCCGAGCAGCACGAACGCCGCAAGCATCAGCAGGTAACCGTTGATGGTCCACTGGAGATCTGCCACGTTCGCGCCGAGGTCCTGCCCGAGCTTCGGCAGCGCCACGTTGACGACGGTGCTGTCAAGGAAGACCATGCCAGAGGCGAGCACGGCGGCGAGCAGCGTGCCCCGGCCGGCGGTGGTGCCCATCCGGAGGGCGGTCGCCGGTACGGGTGCGGTCATCCCACCAATGTGCCTTGCACCATGTGGGAGACGCCACGAAACGCCGAAACCATTCCCGGGTACTGTGCGCAATCGCCGGGAGCCCCCAAGCTGGAGAGGTGTCGTCTGTGCGTACCAGATCAGGACCGCGAGCGGCGGTGCTCGCGCTCGCCGCGGCGCTGGCGCTCGGCGTGGCCGGTTGCGTCCCGCCGGATGAGCCGACCGCACCACCGCCTAGCGGCGGCGGCGGTAACGCCGCGGAGCAGCTGAGCCAGCTCACCGTCGCGACCGCCGGGTCGATGAAGGGCTACAGCCGGGAGCGTTTCCCGCACTGGCGGGACACCGGCAAGAACTGCGACGTCCGGGACAGCATCCTCCAGCGCGACGGCAAGGACGTGAAGCTGTCCGGCTGCAACGTGGTCGGCGGGCGCTGGGAGAGCGTGTACGACGGGCGCAGCTTCTCGGACCCCTCCGACGTGGACATCGACCACATGGTGCCGTTGGCCAACGCGTGGCGCTCGGGCGCCGACGAGTGGGACAACGCCAAGCGCGGCGATTTCGCCAACGACACCACCCGTCCGCAGCTCTTCGCGGTTTCCGCCTCGTCCAACCGGGCAAAGGGTGACCAGGACCCGTCCCAGTGGAAGCCGGCAAACCGATCGTACTGGTGTAAATACGCCCAGGACTGGGTGACGGTCAAGCACTACTGGCGGCTGACGGTGACCACCGCCGAGAAGGCCGCGCTTACCGACATGTTGGAGGGCTGTTGAGTGGGGAGCGACTCGTGACCGCCGCCGAGGAGAGCGGCCAGGCCGCCGCCGACGAGAGCGGCCAGGCCGCCGCCGACGAGAGCGGCCCGTCCGCCGCAGGCATGACCGCGGACGGGACCGCCGAGACCTCCGCCGCCGTGCCGGGTGCCGGCATGGTCGCGGACTCGGGCGGCGCGGCCGGCGCGCAGAGCCGCACCACGGACATCGTGCCCGGCCCCGGCGGCGTGATGACCGACGAGGTCGGCGTCGTCACGGGTGACCTGACGCTGCGCACCGAGTACGCGGACGGCAAGGTCACCCTGCGGGTGCAGTACAAGGACGCGGACGAGTGGTACGTGGTGACCGGCACGGCGGTCACGCTCGCCGACGCGGCCGGGCTGGACGCGGTGCACGGCGTCGCGGTGGGGCTGCTGAACCGCCCCGAAGGCTGACGACCGCCGGCACCGCGTCCAATCTCAGACGTACGAACCGGGCTCGGTGGGCGCGGAGACCACGCCCGGCGCGTCCCCCTCACCCTCGGGCCGGACGACCTGCGCGCTGACGCCGTGTGGGCGCAGTTCGCCGCTAGCGATCTGCTCGGCGAAGTGGCAGGCCACCCGGCTGGCGCCGATCTCCCGCAGCACCGGTCGCTCATCGGCGCAGCGGGTGGGCTGCGCCCACGGGCAGCGGGTGTGGAAGCGGCAGCCGGACGGCGGGTTGGCCGGCGACGGCAGGTCGCCGGCGAGCAGGATCCGCTCCCGGCGGTCCTCCACGTCCGGGTCCGGCACCGGCACCGCGGACATCAGCGCCCGGGTGTACGGGTGCAGCGGCTCGGTGTAGAGCCTGTCGCTCGGTGCCTCCTCGACCAACGCGCCCAGGTACATGACGCCGACCGTGTCGGAGATGTGCCGGACCACCGCGAGGTCGTGCGCGATCACCAGATAGGTCAGCCCCAGGCTGTCCTGGAGTTCGTCGAGCAGGTTGACCACCTGGGCCTGGATCGACACGTCCAGCGCCGAGACTGGCTCGTCCGCGACGATCAGCTCCGGCCCGAGCACCAGCGCGCGGGCGATGCCGATGCGCTGCCGCTGCCCACCGGAGAACTCGTGCGGGTAGCGGGACAGCGCCCAACGCGGCAGCCCGACCGCGTCCAGGGTCTCGCCGATGATCCGTCGACGGTCGGTGCGGTCGGTGCCGATCCCGTGGGTCTGCAGGCCCTCGGTCAGGATCGACTCGACGTTCTGCCGGGGATCGAGGCTGGACATCGGATCCTGGAAGATCATCTGCATCCGGCGACGCGTGCTGCGCAGCTTGCCGGGCGGCAGGGTCGTCAGCTCGACACCGTCGAAGCTGACCTCACCTGCGGTCGGCGGGGTGAGCTGGAGCAGTGCCCGACCCAGCGTGGACTTGCCGCAGCCGGACTCACCCACCAGGCCGTACGTCTTGCCCCGCGCGATCCTCAGGTCGACCCCGTCGACGGCCTTCACCTGGCCGACCACCCGGTCGAAGAGCACCCCCCGCTTGATCGGGAAGTGCACCTTCAGGTCGCGTACCTCGACGAGGATGTCGTTCTCGCTCACGCTTCTTCCTCCTCGCGCGGGGCGGGCACCGTGCCCGGCACCGGCTCCGGGTTGACGCACCGGTAGCTCCGTCCGTCGTGGGCGTGCACCAGCTCCGGTGGCTCACCGACGCACTCGTCGATCCGTCGGGCGCAGCGCGGGGCGAAGGCGCAACCGTCCGCCCAGGGCAGCAGATCACGGACCGAACCGGGGATCGGGCTGAGCTTCTCGCCCCGCCCGGCGTCCAGGCGCGGCACCGACCCGAGCAGACCCACGGTGTACGGGTGCCGCGGCTGGCGGAACAGCGGACGGCGGCGGGCCGTCTCCACCACCCGACCGCCGTAGAGCACGTTGACGGTGTCGCACATGCCGGCCACCACACCCAGATCGTGCGTGATCATCAGCAGCGCGGTGCCGGAGTCCCGGACCAGTTCCTTGAGCAACTCCAGGATCTGGGCCTGGATGGTGACGTCCAACGCGGTGGTCGGTTCGTCGGCGATCAGCAGCCGAGGCTGGCAGGCCACCGCCATGGCGATGAGCGCGCGCTGGCGCATCCCACCGGAGAGCTGGTGCGGGTACTCCTTGAGCCGCCGCTTCGGGTCGGGGATGCCGACCCGGTCGAGCAGCATCGCCGCTTCCTTCGCCGCGGCGTCGCCCTTCATCCCGCGGTGCCGGGCAAGCACCTCGGTCACCTGCAACCCGATCGGGATCACCGGGTTCAACGACGACAGCGGGTCCTGGAAGATCATCGCGATGTCCCGACCCCGAATGTCCCGCCGCGACCTGTCGTCGAGCTGGAGCAGGTCGGTGCCGTCGAAGACGGCCTTGCCGCCGACCCGCAGGCCAGGCTGCTTGGGCAGCAGACCCATGATCGCCAGCGAGGTGACGCTCTTGCCGCAGCCGGACTCGCCGACCAGGCCGACCACCTCACCGGCGTCGACCGAGAAGGACACCCCGTCGACCGCGTGCACGGCCCGTTGACCGCGACGGGCGAACGTGACGGACAGATCTTCAACTTCGAGCAGTGCCATTACTGGCCTTCCGTTCGCGACTGCGGGGCTCGCAAGCTCACTCCTCGCGCTTCACACATGCCGGGCCTACTTCCGCAGCTTCGGGTCGAGGGCCTCACGCATCGCCTCACCCAGCAGGGTGAAGCCGAGCGCGGTGATGATGATCGCGACCGCCGGGTAGATCGCCAGCGACGGCCGGATGCCGAGGTACTGCTGCGCGTCGGCGAGCATGACCCCCCACTCCGGTACGGCCGTGTCCGGGTTGCCGAGGCCGAGGAAGGAGAGCGCCGCCGCCTCGATGATCGCGGTGGCCAGGGTGAGCGTGGCCTGCACGATCACCGGGGCGAGCGAGTTGGGCACCACGTGGGTCAGTGCAATCTTCGACTTCTTGACGCCGAGCGAGGTCGCCGCCAACACGTAGTCGCTGTTGGCCTGGGAGATCATCGAGCCGCGCAGCAGCCGGGCGAAGACCGGCACCGAGACCACACCGACCGCGATCATCACGGTGGTCAGGCTGGCCCCGAGCAGGGCGGCGATGCTCACTGCCAGGAGCAGGCTCGGCATCGCGAGCAGCATGTCGATGAAGCGCATCAGGGTCGTGTCGACCCACCGCCCCCACCGTCCACCGAGACCCGCCGCGGCCCCGGAGACGCCACCGATCAGCGCGCCGATCGCCAGACCGATCAGGGTGGAGACCACGCCGACCAGCAGGGTCTGGCGGGCACCCACGATCATCCGGCTGAACTCGTCGCGGCCCTGGTGGTCGTAACCGAACCAGTGGTCGCCGTCGGGGCCGGGGATGACCCCTGGCTTGATCAGCCCTTCCCGGATGCCGATCGTGTCCGTCGGCGCGTACGGCACGAGGAACGGACCGAGCACCGCGACCAGCAGGAAGATCGCCAGGATGACCGCGCCGACGATCGCGGCCGGGTTTCCGCGCAACCGGCGGAACGCCTCCTGCCAGAGGCTGACGCCCCGCTCGTCGTCCCGGGCGGCCAGCTCGGAGAGCCGGTCGATCTTCTCGCGCTTCTTGCCTGGGCTGAGTGTCATCGCACCCTCACCCTCGGGTCGATGAAGCTGTAGGAGAGATCGACCAGGAGGTTCACCAGCACGTACACCACCGCGATGATCAGGATGAAGCCCATCAGCACCGGATAGTCGCGTTGGCCGATGGCCTCGGCGACGAACGCTCCGATGCCGCTGAAGGCGAAGACGGTCTCGGTAAGCACCGCGCCGGAGAGCAGGCCGCCCGCGAGCAGACCGATCGAGGTGGCCACCGGCAGCATGGCGTTGCGCAGGACGTGCCGGCGACGAACCGTCTGCTCGGTCAGGCCCTTCGCCTCGGCGGTGCGGACGAAGTCCTCGTTCAGCACCTCGAGCACACTCGCCCGGGTGATCCGGACGATGATCGCCAGCGGGATGCTTGCCAGCGCGATGCTCGGCAGCACCAGATGCCAGAGGGCGTCGGCTGCGGCGTCCCACTCACGGGTCATCAACCCGTCCAGGACGAAGAAGTTGGTGACCCGGGTCGCCCCGAGCGTCGGGTCCTGCCGGCCGCTGGAGGGGAACCAGTGCAGGTTCTCCGAGAAGATCGCTTTGAGCACGTAGCCCAGGAAGAAGACCGGGATGCAGATGCCGATCAGCGAGCCGCCCACGGACGCGTGGTCCAGGAAGCGACCGCGACGACGGGCAGCCAGGTAGCCAAGCGGAATGCCGACGCCGATCGCGATCACCATGGCGGTGATGGTCAGCTCGACGGTGCCGGGGAAGCGCTCGATGAACTCCGTGGTGACCGCCCGCTTGGTGGAAGTCGAGGTGCCCAGGTCGAGCCGGATCAGCCGGCGGACGAAGCGGCCGTACTGCACCAGGATGGGCTCGTCGAGCCCCATGTTGCGGCGGATGGCAGCACGCATCTCGGGCGTACCGCGCTCGCCGAGGATTGCGGTCTCGGGGCCGCCGGGGAGCCGGCGGAGCCAGATGAAGAGCAGGAGGGAGAGCCCGAACAGCGTGGGTATCAGCTGAAGCAGGCGCCTGACGATGAACCGGAACACGGCGGCCTCGAAGGGGTGCGGAGGGTTGCGGGCGGACGCTGTGTGACAGCGCCCGCCCGCGTTCCTTGCTGCGTCAGATCAGGACTTACTTGAACTCGGCGGTGGCGTACCGCTCGTCGGTGAGCGGGCTCGCCTTGACGCCGGTCACGTCCTTGCCGAACACGATCGCCGGCGGCGAGTGCGAGATCGGCACACCGGGCAGGAAGTCCATGATGGACTTGTTCAGGGCCTTGTACTTCTCGGTCCGGGCCGCGATGTCGGCGGTGCCGTCCGCGTCCTTGAACTGGTCGAACAGGGCCTTGTTGTTGAAGCCCCACTCGTCCTTCGGCCGGTCGAAGAAGGTACCGATGAAGTTGTAGGCGTCGCCGTAGTCACCGGTCCAGCCCAGGAAGTGGATGTCGTGCTTGCTACCCGAGGTGGTGGCGTTCAGGTAGTCCGGGCTCCACTTGAGCGGGATCGCCTCGACGGTGATGCCGACAGCCTTCAGGTCGGCCGACAGCAGCTCGAAGATGTCCTTCGGGTTCGGCATGTACGGCCGGGTGACCTCGGTCGGGTAGTGGAACTTGAGCGTCAGGTTCGACGCGCCGGCCTCGGCCAGCAGGGCCTTCGCCTTGGCCGGGTCGTAGGTGTACTTCGTGACCTCACCGTTCCAACCCTCGACGGTGTCCGGCATGAAGTTGTCGGCGACCTTGGCGCCCGGCGGCAGCTTGGAGGTGACCAGCTGCTGACGGTTCAGGGCGTACGCGATGGCCTGCCGGACGCGGATGTCGGCGAGCTTCGGGTTGCCCTTCTGGTTGATCGCCAGGTAGAGCACGTTGAACGCCGGCCGGGTGAGCATGTTGAAGCCCTCGGACTTCAGCGGCTCGACGTCCGCCGGGCCGACCAGGTCGTAGCCCTGGATGTCACCGGAGCGCAGCGCCTGCTTGCGGGCGTTCTCGTCCGAGATCGTCTTGAAGATGAGGCTCTTCAGCTTGGCCTTGGGGCCCGCGTAGTCCTCGTTGCGCTCCAGGGTCAGCGTCTTGTTGGCGACGTCCCAGGTCTTGAACTTGAACGGGCCGGTGCCGGTCGGGTGCGCCGTCGCGTACGCCGGGTACTTGATGTCCTCGGCGGTGCCGCCCACGTTGCTGGCGTCGAACTCCTGCAGCGCCTTCGGGCTGTGGATGGAGAACGAGGGGAGCATCAGCGCGGCCGGGATCTTGCTGGAGACCCGCGTGAAGGCGAGGTCCACAGTGGTGGCGTCCTTGGCCGTGCAGGACTTGAAGAGGCTCGGCGGGAGGTCGGCGTTCTCGTTCTTGGCGAAGCCGCCCATGACGTCCTGCCAGTACGCGGTCACGTCCGGGCTCTGCATGAGGCCCTTGGCGTTGTACCAGCGGTTGAAGTTGACGCAGACGGCCTCGGCGTTGAAGTCGGTGCCGTCGTGGAACTTCACGCCCGAACGGAGCTTGAAGGTCCAGGTGGTGCCGGCGGCGTCCGGCGTCCAGGACTCGGCCAGACCGGGGGTGACCTTCGTGCCACCCTCCTCCGGCCGGACCAGGGTCTCGAAGACCTGACGCGCCACACGCAGCGACTCACCGTCGCTGGCGAAGCTGGGGTCGAGCACCTTCGGGTCTCCGGCGACGCCGAAGACGAGGGTGTCCTTCTTGCTACCACCGGATTTGTCGCCGCGGTTGCTCTCGGCGCAGCCTGCTACCGCGAGGGCCGCGACCGCGATGGCCGCGATCGCGACCTTCGGCCTGGGTGCACGCATGTGTGCTTCACCTCGTCCTTGGGGGTACGGACAACGTGGTGACAGGGGTCACCGATGGCGGTGACCATAGCTCCCGATGCGTCCACCCGGAAACCGTTGAGTGGACGGTTGGTATCGGATCGTGCCTCAACCGCCGCTTGACATTCGATTCGTAGGCAAACGGCGGCGAAAACCGATCAATCTGCATCCGCGATGCCAAACTGTTACGTCGAACAGCCCCGATGAGGGCTCAGGTGTCAGATCATTTCCGGGCATCGACGCAGCGGTGGCCGGCACCCGCGTGTACTCGTTTGCTGCTGTCATCAGGCATTCGAGGCCGACCCGCAGACGGATGGGTACAAGATCCGAGATCAGACTCCGTCGCCCGCGGTGGCGG